>CAZOZE010000146.1:0-8095 GCA_964584215.1 uncultured Rhodobacterales bacterium | reverse complement strand
CCCAGCTTGTCGTGCGGCAGGGCGAAGGTCAGCGCCTGCGCCACGGCGGGGTGCTCCATCAGCACGTCGTCCACTTCGCGCGGGGAAACCTTTTCGCCGCCGCGGTTGATGATCTCCTTCAGCCGCCCGTTGATCGACAGGAAGCCGTCGGCGTCCATCACGCCCTGATCGCCGGTGCGAAACCAGCCGTCGGTCCAGTTCTCGGCGTTGGCCTTGGGGTTGTTCTGGTAGCCCGGCGTCACATTCTCGCCCCGGATCACGATCTCGCCGATCTCGCCGCGCGGCAGCAGGCGGCCGTCCTCGGCCATGATCGCGACCTCCGGCCCCGCCGCCACGCCCACCGCGCCCGGCTTGCGACTTCCTGGGGGAAGCTGGTTGCTGGCCATCTGGTGCGCCGCTTCGGTCATGCCATAGGCCTCGATCACCGGACAGCCGAAGGTCTCCTCCAGCTCGCGCAGCACCGGCGCGGGCAGTGAGGCCGACGACGAGCGCACGAAGCGCAACGGGTTGGCCTTGATGACCCCCGCGTTGCGCCCGGCGCGCGACAGGATCGCCTGGTGCATGGTCGGCACGGCGGTGTACCAGGTCGGCTTGGCCTCCTCCATCCAGCCGAAGAATTTCAGCGCGTTGAAGCCGGGCGTGCAGCTGATGTAGCCGCCTGCGGTCACCGTGCTCAGCACCGCCGCGATCAGGCCGTGGATGTGAAACAGCGGCATCACGTTCAGGCAGCGGTCGGCGGCGGTCAGCTGCAGCGCGCGCGCGACGTTGGCGCCCGAGGCGGTGATGTTGCGCGCGGTCAGCGGCACGATCTTGGGCCGCGAAGTGGTGCCGGAGGTGTGCAGCACCAGCGCCACGTCGTCCGGCCGGTTCAGCCGCGCCGGCGCGGGCGCCAGACCGGCCAGCGTGAAGGCGCCCGCAGGCGCGCCCTCGGCGACGGTCAGCTCGACGATGCGGGTTCCCAGCCGCGCGGCGGCGGCGCGCGCGGGGGTTTCGACACCCGCCATCACGATCAGCGCGCGCGCCTTGAGGTCGTCAATGTAGAAGGCGAATTCGTCCTCGGTATAGGCCGGGTTCAGCGGCGCGGCGGTGGCCGCCGTCGCAACCCCGAGGAACGCCGACGCCATCTCCGGCCCGTTGGGCAGCACGATCGCCACCGGCTCGCCGGGGCCGACGCCAAGCCCCGCCACCTGCGCCGCCGTCGCCGCGATCTGCGCCGCGAGGCCCGCATAGTCGAGATCGGGCCGCCCCGGCGCGCCGAGCGCGGGGCCTGTGCGGCGCGCGATCAGCGCCTCGATGGTGCGAATGGGGGCGTCTGTCATCGGGCGTCTCCTGTCTTGACGTGTCGCCGGGCTGTGTCGGGCTGCGCCGCGCCGGAAAGCGCGGGGTCGGTCATCGCCGCCTCGACCTCCAGCAGATGCGCGCGCATCGCCGCCGCCGCGCCGGCCGGGTCGCGCGCCGCGATGTCGTCGGCGATGGTCGCGTGCTGGCGCGCATGGGCGCGATGGTGGCTGGGCGTGACCGTGCGCCGCCTGAGCCGCGCCCAGTCGCCGCCCGAGCGCATCTCGTGCAGCGTGTCGAGCAGCGCGCTCAGCAGCGGGTTGCGCGCCGCCGTGGCGATGGCGGCGTGAAACGCGGTGTCGCGCGCCTCCCACGCCCGCCAGTCGTCGTCGCGGGGCAGGGTGGCGAGCGCGCGCAGCGTGGCGATCTCGTCGGGGCGGGCGCGCAGCGCGGCGGCGGCGGCGATGGCGGGCTCCAGCATCCGCCGCGCCTCCATGATGTCGGCGGGGCTGGGCGCTGCGGCGAAGCGCAGAGTGGCGGCGGGCGCGTCGCTGACGAAAGTGCCTTCGCCGACGCGGCGCCGGATGCGCCCCTCGCGCGCCAGCGTGTCGAGCGCCTTGCGCAGCGTGCCGCGCCCCAGACCCAGCGAAAGCGCCAGCGCGCGCTCGGCGGGCAGCCGGGCGCCGGGGGCGTAGTCGCCCCGGTCGAGAGCGGCGCGCAGCGCGCCGAGAGCCTGCTGGACAGTCGCCATCGGCGGCTCATGCCGCATCGGCGCGGCGCGCGCAAGACCAATCAAGGACCATTAAGCATTTCGGTCATGGATCGGCGCGCTTGTCGCGCCGGGCCGCGCAAGCCACACTGCGGCGTTCTCAGATTGATCTACAGGGAGACGCCGATGCGCCGCGCCGCGATCCGGGGCGTGCTGTTCGACAAGGACGGCACGCTGTTCGACTTCGCCGCCACCTGGCGCGCGGCGACCCATGCGCTGCTGGCGGCGCTGGCGCCGGGCGACGCGGCGTTGCAGCGCGCGCTGGGGCTGGCGGTGGGCTTCGATCCGCTCAGCGGGCGGTTCGCGGCGGGGTCGGCGCTGGTGGCGGGGTCGGCGCGCGACATCGCCGCCGCCTGGGGCGCCCTGCTGCCGGGGATCGACGCGCGCGGCGTGGAGACGCGCGCCGCCGCCGTGGCGCGCGATTCGGCGGGTCCGACGCTGTCGCCCGCCGCCGACGACCTGCCCGGCCTGCTCGACGGGCTGCGCGGCGCGGGGCTGGCGCTGGGGGTGGCGACGCACGACGCCGAGGACAGCGCGCGCCGCCACCTCGCCGCCGTCGGCGCGCTCGACCGGTTCGACTTCATCGCGGGCTATGACAGCGGTCATGGCCACAAACCCGGCCCGGGCATGGTGCTGGCCTTCGCCGCGCATGTCGGGCTGGCGCCGCACGCGGTGGCGATGGTCGGCGACAGCGCGCACGACATGGGCGCCGCCCGCGCGGCGGGGGCGCTGGCGGTGGCGGTGCTGACCGGCCCCGCCAGCGAGGCCGATCTCGCGCCGCTGGCCGACGTGGTGCTGCCCTCGATCGCCGATCTGCCTGGCTGGCTTGCGGCGGGCGGAGAAGATCGCGGCGCCGCTTGCTGATCGCGCCGCCGTATTTACCTATCGTAGTGCGATGTCTGCGGGGGAGATGCGGCGATGCAGAACACGGTGAAATCCATTCTCGACCAGTTGATGACCGGCGGCGGCGATCTCTACCGCAAGGGCGAGGACATGGCCGCCGAGCGGCTCGGCGTCGGCGACGACCCCGCCGCGCGCAGCCAGATGCGCAACGCCGCGCTGGGCGGGGCCGCGGCGACGGCGGCGCTTGGGCTGTTGCTGGGCACAAAATCGGGCCGCGCGATCACCCGGACCGGGGTGCTGGCGGGCGGCGTAGGGCTGCTGGGCAAGCTCGCTTATGACGCCTGGGCGCGGCGCGGTGCGCCGGGCGACGCGGCGCAGGGCGCACCGGTGGCCGAGCTGGAGGGGCCGCAGGCCGACGCCCGCGCCCATGCGCTGCTCGCCGCGATGGTCGCCGCCGCCAAGGCGGACGGCCATATCGACGTCGCCGAGCGCGCGATGCTGGAGGAGCGGGTGGACGCGATGGGGCGCGGCGCGCGGGCGATGCTCGCCGCCGAACTCGACCGCCCGATGGACGCCGCCGCCATCGCCGCCATGGCCGACAGCGATCAGGCGCGGCGCGAGATCTACGCGCTGTCCGCGCTGATCTGCGGCGGCGAGCACCCGATGGAGCGCGCCTGGCTCGACAGCCTCGCCGCCGCGCTGGGCCTCGACCGGCCGATGGTGGCGGAGATCGAAGCGCAGCTGGCGGCGGCCTGAGCGCGTCGGCGCGCGCGCGTTTCAAGCCAGATCGCCGCCCTGGCCCCGTGCCGGGGCGGCTGCGGCGGATCAGGGCGCCAGTCCGGCGCGCGCCGGTGCGGCGACGCCAAGGCCCTCGAACCAGTCGAGCGCCATCTCCGCCCAGCCTTTCGGCGTCTTGTGGCCGCCGGGGTGCAGCGCGAAGGCGAGCGCGGCGCCGGGGGCGCAGTCGGTCCAGGCGCGGCGCAGGAACGGCCCCGGCGCGTCATAGGCGTCGGGGTTGTCGTCCGCGCACCGGCTGGCGCGGCGCATCAGGCTCAGACCGACGAACAGATCGCCCTGCGTGATTCGCCCGCCCGCCACCGAGCGGCCCTCCAGCGGCACCACCGGGTCGGTCCAGCCGTGGGTGTGCAGCATCCTGACCGGACCGGCGCAGCGGTCGGGCAGGGGGCGCCACATCAGCCCGGCCACCGGGGCGTAGGCGGCGGCGCTGTCGGGCGCGTCGCAGGCCAGCCGCCAGACCATCATGCCGCCGCCGGAGAACCCCGCCGCCAGCACCGGCAGGCCGTCGATCCCCAGCCGCGCGCGCGCGTCGGCGATCACCCTGCGCAGGAACGCCACGTCGTCGCGGCGCGCGGGGTCGGCGAAGGCGTTCCAGGCGCCGCCCTTGTCGCCGGGGCGGCGCGGCATGCCCTGCGGCGCCGCCACCGCATAGCCGCGCGCCAGCAGCGGCCCGACCACCCCCGCCGCCCTGATCTGCGCGTCGCTGCGCCCGCCATAACCGTGCAGGAACAGCGCCAGCCCTTTTGCGGGCGTCTCCGGCGCCAGCAGGTGATAGCCGCCGCCCGCAACCGCGCAGGCGGCGTCCGCGCCGGGGCAGGCGCGCGCCGCGCCGGGCGCGAACCCCGCCAGCGCGGCGCAAAAGCCCGCCATCACCGTGATGATTGTCCACATGCCGCGCTCCATCGCCATACCGGCGAGGAACATACGTCAAAAGCGCCCGGTCGCCATGACCGGGCGCGATTCGCGCTTCAAGATTGCGTGGGCGCGCGAGCGCTATTCGGCGGCGGCGACCGCAGCTTTGGGCGCGCGATAGTTGGTCTTCTCCGCGATGCGCGCCGACTTGCCGCGCCGCGTGCGCAGGTAATACAGCTTGGCGCGCCGCACCTTGCCGCGCCGCACCACCTCGATGCTGTCGATGCTCGGCGAGTGCAGCGGGAACACGCGCTCCACCCCCTCGCCGAAGCTGATCTTGCGCACGGTGAAGCTGGCGTCGATGCCGCCGCCCTTGCGCGCGATGCACACGCCCTCATAGTTCTGCACGCGCGAGCGGGTGCCCTCGACCACCTTCACGCCGACGCGCACGGTGTCGCCTGCGGCGAAGTCGGGGATGTTCTTGGCGAGCGCCGCGACATGTTCGGCGGCGATGGTCTGAAGCAGGTTCATCGGTCTAATCCTTGTCCTTGCCGCCTGTGGCGGACGTGTGCGCGTCCGATTGCTCTGAACCTCCTTCCGGCGCCTTACCCGAAGCGATCGAGTAGGCCCGCCAGAGATCGGGACGACGTTCCCTCGTCAGCGCCTCGGCCTGGGAGCGTCGCCAGTCGGCGACGCGGGCGTGATGCCCGGAGAGGAGAACCTCCGGGATCGCGCGCCCCTCCCATTCCGCGGGCCTGGTGTAGTGCGGGGCCTCAAGCAGCCCCGCGCTGAAACTCTCCTCCTCGGTGGACGCCGCGTTGCCCAGCACGCCCGGCAACAGCCGCACCACCGCATCCATCAGCGCCATCGCCGGGATCTCGCCGCCCGAAAGCACGAAATCGCCGATCGACACCTCCTCGACCGCCCGCGCGTCCAGCACCCGCTGGTCCACGCCCTCGAACCGGCCGCACAGCAGCACTACGCCCGGCCCCGCCGCCAGCGCCCGCGCGCGGCCTTGGGTGAACGGGCGTCCGCGCGGCGACAGATAGAGCAGCGGGCGCGCATCGCCCCGCGCCGCATCCAGCGCCGCTGCCACCACATCGGCCCGCAAAACCATCCCCGGACCGCCCCCCGCAGGAGGGCCGTCCACAGAGCGGTGCTTATCGCGCGCGAAGGCGCGGATGTCCAGCGCATCCAGCGCCCAGCGCCCGGCCTTGAGCGCCTGCCCGGTGAGGCTTTCGGCCAGCGGGCCGGGGAACAGGCCGGGAAACAGCGTCAGCACCGTCGCCCGCCACGCGCCCGCCAGCACCAGGTCGTCCTCCATCAGCGCGCGCGGGCGCGCCGAGGCGCTCACGGCGATGCGGCCATGCGACAGGCGCGGCGGTTCAGCCATCTTCGCCGTCCTCCTTGCCGAAGTCGGGCGCGATCACTTCGGCGGGCGGGTCGATCACCACGCGCCCCTGCGCGATGTCCACCGTGGGCACGACGGCGCGGGTGAACGGCAGGGTGAGGGTGCGCAGGCCCGGCCCGCCGATGTCGATCACGTCCCCGGCGCCGAAATCGTCCACCGCCAGCACCCGGCCCAGGGCCGCGCCGCCAGTGTCGAACGCCGCCAGCCCGATCAGGTCGGCGTGGTAGAACTCATCCTCCTCCAGCGGCGGCAGCCGGTCGCGCGGCGCATAGAGCCGGGTTCCCTTCAGCGCCTCCGCCGCCTCGCGCGTCGGCACGCCGCCCAGCCGCGCGGCGAACCCGCCCGCCACCGGGCGCGTGACCTTCACGGTGAAGCTGCGCGCGCCGTCCTCGCTCTCAAGCGGGGCGTAGTCGGCGAAGGCCAGCGGATCGGCGGTGAACGACTTCACCCGCGCCTCGCCGCGCACGCCATAGGCGCCCGCGATGGCGGCGACGCAGACGCGCGAGGGGCGGGGGGCGGACATGGCGGCGTGATCCGGTTGCAGACGCGGCGCGAAACGAAGCCCCTCACCCCGACCCTCTCCCCCGGCGGGGAAGAGGGGGCGCTGGCGGCGCCGTCTGCACGACGCATGAAACGGCGCGCAGCCTGTGCCGATGTCGCCCCCTCTCCCGCTTGCGGGAGAGGGTCGGGGTGAGGGGGGCTTTCCGCCTTATTCGGCGGCGGCTTCGGCGGGCGTCTCTGCGGGCGTCTCTGCGGGCGTCTCTGCGGCGGCGGCGGCCTTCGTGGCCTTTTCCTCGGCGCGCTTCTTCGCCTTTTCGCCCGGCTCGGCGGCCTTGAGGTTGGCGCGCTCCTTCTTGGGCAGCACGCCCGCGTTCTCCAGCCAGCGGCTCACGCGGTCGGTCGGCTGCGCGCCTTCGCCCAGCCAGTACTTGATGCGGTCGAGGTCCATGCGGATGCGGTTCTCGTCATCCTTGGCGAGCAGCGGGTTGTAGGCGCCCAGCCGCTCCTTGAAGCGGCCATCGCGCGGCATCCGGCTGTCGGCGGCGACGATGTGATAGTAGGGCCGCTTGGTCGAGCCGGCGCGGGACAGGCGGATTTTCATGGCCATGGTCTTGGTTCTCCTTGGAAACTGTGCTGTCAGGCCTTCAGCCGCTCGTGATGGCGGATGACTTCCTGGATGATGAAGGCGAGGAACTTTTCGGCGAACTCGGGGTCCAGCCCCGCGTCTTTGGCGAGGCGGCGCAGGCGCTCGACCTGCCGCGCTTCGCGCGCCGGGTCGGCGGCGGGCAGAGCGAAGGCGGCCTTCAGCTCGCCGACCTCCTGCGTGCACTTGAACCGCTCGGCCAGCGAATGGACCAGAATGGCGTCGAGGTTGTCGATCGAGCGGCGCAACTCCATCAGCAGGTCCTGCGCATCGTCGGGCGTCGCGATCTCGGTCATTTCTTGCGCCCCAGCCCCGAGAGGCCCGGCGGCAGCGCGGGCGCGCCGCCCATGCCGGGAAAGCCCGGCGGCGGCGCGCCGGCCCCGCCGAGGCCCGGCGCGGGCGGCATGGCGCCGCCGCGCCCGCCCAGCAGCGCGCCAAGCCCGCCGCGCATCAGGCCCTTTTTGCCCATCTTGCCCATTTTCTTCATCATGTCCGCCATCTGGCGGTGCATCTTGATAAGCTTGTTGAGGTCTTGCACCTCCAACCCGGCGCCCGCCGCCACCCGCTTTTTCCGGCTGGCCTGCATCAGGTCGGGGTTGGCGCGCTCCTTTTTGGTCATCGACTGGATCAGCGCGATCTGGCGCTTGATCACCCGGTCGTCCATGCCGGCCGCCTCAAGCTGTTTCGAGGCCTTGGCCATGCCCGGCATCATGCCCATCACGCCCTGCATCCCGCCCAGCTTGAGCATCTGGTCGAGCTGGGCGCGCAGGTCGTTCATGTCGAAGCGGCCCTTCTGGAACCGCTTCATCATCCGCTCGGCCTCGGCGGCCTCGATCTGCTCCTGCGCCTTCTCCACCAGCGAGACGATGTCGCCCATCCCGAGGATGCGGCCCGCGACGCGGTCGGGGAAGAACTCCTCCAGCCCGTCCATCTTCTCGCCGGTGCCGATGAACTTGATCGGCCGTCCGGTGACGGCGCGCATCGACAGCGCGGCGCCGCC
>CAZOZE010000145.1:0-3001 GCA_964584215.1 uncultured Rhodobacterales bacterium | reverse complement strand
GGCGCCGCCGGTATTTTTGAGCGCGGGGGCAAGGCCGCCGCCACCGCCGGGATCGCCGGGGACACCGTCCGCGATCTGCATGCCAAGATCGTGAGGTGAGCCCATGAACGCCACTGGTCGGAGAGAATGGGCGAACGCCGTCGCCAATGATTTTTTGTCACGAAAGCTCAAGCCCTAGACCGGCAAGTGAGGCGGGGCATGATCGGGCGGGGCCGCCCCAGGCTGTCGGTCGGGGCCGCTTCGATGACTTCCACGCGGTGCACGCGTCGGTGTCCAGGACCTGCCTCGTGCGGTTCGACAACAACTGTCAACAGCGCCGACAAACACGGCTAGCAGGGGTTGCGCCTGTCGATGGTCTTGTGAGCCCCGACTACACTGTCGCGAGCGCGCCCGCGCTGCGCCAACCGCGCGACCGCGCCCTTCGCCTGTTGCAAGGAGTGCGAATTTTTCCTACCTGGCGGGAGGGGCGGATATGGCCCGCAAGATCAGCATTTCCATCACCGACGAGCACGCCGCGGTGCTGCAGGAAGCCGTAGGCGGCGGAGCCTGTGCCTCATCGAGCGAAGTGGTCCGCGAGGCCCTGCGCGAATGGCGGGCCCGCCGCGTTGTCGGCGACCTCTGGGACGCTGGGCTCGCCAGCGGTCGCTGCGATCCGGGCACGACGATGGCGGGCATCAAGCGCGAGGCGCGGAACCGCAGAAGCGCGCCCTGACACCGATGCCGCAGGTATTCTTCACACGGGCCGCCCGCGGAGACCTGATCGGGATCTGGACGCATATCGCGGCCGACGATCCGGCCGCCGCCGACCGCGCCCTCGACCGTCTGGACGAGGCCGCAAGCCGTCTGGCGCGCAATCCGCAGACGGGCCCGGTGCGGGACGACATTCGCCCCGGGCTGCGCCATCTGGTCAGCGTCTCATACCTGCTGCTCTATCGGATCGCCGACGACGACATCGAGATCGTGTGCGCCGTGTACGGGCGGCGCGATCTCTACGGCCTGTTCTGAGCTTTCGCGTCAGGATTACCGTAGAGGCCGCGCCAGGCGATCGCCTTGGCGCCGACGTCGAGGCGCACTTGATCTCGACCCCGTCGACGTCGAAGCCGTTGCGTGTCTCGATATAGGCGCCCTGCTGAACCCTGCACGACCGCCTCGATCTCCGCGCGTTGCTGGTAGTGGTGGCGCAGGGGCGACAACGTCGCCTCGGGCTCCCCCGGCTCGCCGTCGCGCAGGATCAGCAGGCCGTCGGCCGGAACGCTCTCAGGCAGCACCTCGCCGCGCAGCGTGCTGGCGGGCAGCGCCGAGAGCCGCGCATGCAGCGCTGTGAGGATGGTTTCGCGAGAGGTGGGCATGGGCGTCCTCTTGCCTGTTTACCATTGGAGCGTCCTGCGCAGGATGGGCCGGGGGGTCAGGCTCGTGTCCGAAGCCGAACGAGCGCGACAGTCCCCGCCCCGATAAAGGCGGCCGCCAGCCCGAACGCGATCAGCGCAGGGGCCATGGTCCAGATGATCCCGACTGCGGAACTTGATACCAGTTTGGCGGCGCCGTTCACCTCGAGAATCGACGCAAGACGCGGTAGTGGATTGCGCGTTCTGTTCCCCTGATCATGGGCGCGCCCTGTATGTTGATCGTTCTTTCCGGCCTGGTGAAGCGCTTCGGCGGGGTCGCCGCGCTCGATGGCGTCTCGTTGAGTGTGCCCAGCCGCACCGACAGCGCGGCCTGCGGCGGGCCGATCAGCACGGCGCGCGCCCGCGCCTGCAACGCCATCTGCGCCGCCACCGCCGCCAGCGCCAGCAGGCAGATCAGCCCCGCGACAGCCGCAAGATTGCGGGGGCGATGGCGCGCACGCGCTGCGCCCCCGCCAAGGGGGGACGGCGACGCCGCCGGTCTGCGCTCACGCCCGGAGGCGCGCCCCTGAGACAGGCGGGAGCGTCCGTTCGGTTATTCCAGGGTCCGGCAAGGGGCCGGGTTCCGGCCGTCACATGCGGTCCCGCGCCGTCGATGGCCGCACTATCCGCGTGACTTCATTCTGCGCGTTTTCGCGCAAATGCGCATTTACCGTCATGAATGTGTCAGCGTCTTTGTGCATCGTCGGGCTTAGGCGTTCGATAGGGATTCGCGTATGGTGCAAAGAACGACGGAACTGGCTGTTTCTGGCCGACAGGTTCGTCTGCTGGATCGCCTGCGGTCGCGCGTTTACGCGGAGACACAGGATCTGTCGGCCTTCCTTGGCGTCTCGGAGGCGACCGTGCGTCGCGATCTGGTCGATCTCGAGGCGCGCGGCCTGATACGGCGCACGCATGGCGGTGCGATGCCGCTGGCTCAGATCACCAGGGATTTTCCAAACCATGAGCGACTGGGCCGAAACACGGTGGAAAAAGCCATTATTGGCAAGGTCGCGGCATCCCTTGTCGCTGATGGAGACGCAGTATTCCTCGATGCCGGCACGACGACCCTGCAGGTGGCCAGCCACCTTGGCCGTCGAACCGGGCTGACATTCGTGACCAACGGGATAGACATCTTCAGCAGTCTTCTCGCGGCTGGCGTGTGCCGGCTGTTTTTCACGGGGGGCGAGTACAATGAGGTCAATCGCAGTCTGACGGGCCCGCTGGCGGTTGACGCGATCCGCCGGTTCAACGTGGACAAGCTGTTCCTGTCGGTTTCAGCGGTGGACCTGCGCCGTCGTCAGATCGCGATTTCGCGCCCCGCGCTGGCCGAAGCACAGCGCGCGATGATCGAAATCGCGCAGCAGACGATCGTCGTCGCGGATCATTCCAAATTCACCCGCAGCGCGCTGACCGTGATCGCGCCGCTGGAAGCCATAGACCACATCGTGACCGACGCCGCCTGCCGCGACTGTCTGGGCGACGTTCCCGACGCGCTGCGGCGCAAGTTCATTTTCGCCTGAGGACCGTGCATGCCGATCCTGACCCTCTGTGCGCTGAACAAATCATGGGGCGACACCCACGTGGTGCGCGATCTGTCGCTGGAGACGCGCGAGGGC
>CAZOZE010000144.1:0-7429 GCA_964584215.1 uncultured Rhodobacterales bacterium | reverse complement strand
GATGGACCTGCCGCAGCTGACCGAGGACCAGCCCGCGCATCGCCCGCTGGTTGCGGCGCATGCGGTTCCTTGGCCCGGCGAGATGGCGGTGTTCCGCAGCCCCTCGACCGATGGGTTCGATCTGCTGACCACGTTCGGCAGCCGCGCCCGGATCGGGATGCTGGTCGCGGACTTCTTCGCTGGGCCCACATCGCGCTTCGATCTCGGAAACGCGCTGGTCGTCGATTTGATGACCGGCACCCTCGAAAGCGTCACCGACCTGACCCTGTTCGGCGGGGCGAACGCGCTCGCCATCGAGAGCGCGCCCGGCGTCTGGGAGATCGTCCAGGCGGGCGCGGCCGAGCTGCTGGCGCCCGGCCGGTATCGGCTGACCCGGCTCCTGCGCGGCCAGCGTGGGACAGAAGGCGCCATGGGCAACCCGGCGCCTGCGGGCGCGAGGGTCGTCGTGCTGGACACCGCGCTGGCGACACTGCCCATCGCCGAGGCCGACCTCGGGCTGCCGTGGAACTGGCGCATCGGCCCGGCGAGCCGCCCGGTCAGTGACGAGACCTATGTGGCGCAGGCCTTCACGCCGGTGGGCGTGGGGCTGCGGCCGTTCTCGGTCGCCCATGTCCAGCGGCCGTGGCGCACGCCGCGCAGTCCCGGCGATCTGACGATCCGCTGGACGCGCCGGTCGCGCGCACTCGCGGCGGACAGCTGGGGCGGGCTCGAGGTGCCGCTGATCGAGGAACTGGAAGCCTACGAGGTCGAGATACTCGACGGCCCTACTGTGAAGCGGGTGCTGAGCACGACCACGACCAGCGCGGTCTACACGGGCGCCCAGCAGACCGCCGACTGGGGCGGGCTGATCGGCCCCGGTGACACGCTCGACATCCGCATTTTCCAGCTCTCCGCCCTCGTCGGGCGGGGTGCGCCCAAGGCTGTAACCCTGAGCTTCTGAGGTGGCGCAATGAGTTCTGGCACGGCGCGCGATCTACGTCGTAGGCTTGGGACATGCGCCCCGAGGACGAAGACAGGATTGCAGCCCAGCTTGCCAGAGTGATGGCCGTGGCCTGCGTGCGCAACACGCAGCTCGAGACACTCCACGCGGGTCAGGTGCCTGCCTCGCGCACCGGCGACGGCAGCGACGTCATCGTAGTGGACGCGGACGGCAACCGCATTCCGTGGTCCGAGGTCTCGCGGATCGACGATGACGAGATGCGCGCGCTGATGCGCGAGATCGTGGATCGGCTCTACACCTTCCATCTGAGGATCGACGACCCGGCCTTCCGGGCCGAGATTGATCGCTGGGCCGCAATGACCACAACTTGGGACGCGCCGAAGCCCGACCCGGTTCTGTCGGCCATTCCGGCGGAGACGCCCGAGCGCGGGTAGCCCGCCACCTACCATCGCCGCGCCTTCATCCGCCGCCTGCCATGCAGGCGGCGGTCTTCGTTTTGGAGACCGCCAATGTCCGACGCCACGACCCATCTCCTGCTGCCCTACATACTCGCGGCGCAGGCCCAGAAGCATGTCACCCACAACGAGGCGCTGCGGCTGCTCGACGGGCTCGTGCAGCTCTCCGTCCTCGACCGGGACCTGACCGCGCCGCCCGGAAGCCCCGCCGATGGCGACCGCTACATTGTCGCCTCGGGCGCGACGGGCGACTGGGCGGGCTGGGACCTGAACGTGGCGCTCTGGACCGACGGCGCGTGGCTGCGCCTGCCGCCACGGACCGGCTGGCGCGCGTGGGTCGAGGACGAGGGCCTGCTGCTGGTCTACAATGGGTCCATCTGGGTCGGGACGACCCCGGCATCGCTGCAGAACCTCGCACTGCTGGGGCTCGGCACGACGGCCGACGCCTCGAACCCGTTCTCGGCCAAGCTGAACGCCGCGCTCTGGACGGCGAAGACCGTGGCCGAGGGCGGGACCGGCGATCTGTTCTACACCATGAACAAGGAGGCGGCGGGCGACGATCTCGGCCTCACGCTACAGACCGGCTTTTCTACCCGCGCGCTGGTGGGGCTGTTCGGCTCCGACCGTTTCCGGCTCGCGGTCTCGGCCGATGGCAGCACCTTCTTCGACGGGCTCAGCGTCGACAACGCCACCGGCATCGTCGATCAGCCTCGGCTGCCCCGCTTCAAGGCGTACACCAACTACGACAACTATGTCGGCGTCGGGACCTGGACCAAGATCGGCCTCAACAACACCGACACCAACGATCAGGGCGCGTTCGATGCCTCGAACAACCACTTCGTCGCCCCCGCCGATGGCACCTACCTGTTCGGCGCGACGCTGCTCTACAAGATCAACGCCAGCGCCACGGCGAGGATGCGCGGGCGGCTGGTGCTGAACGGCACGACCGAAATCCGCGGCTCCCTCGGCGAAATCTCCGCCACCCATGTCTCGCTCGCCACCGCGATTTGGCTGCAGACCATGGTGCCCCTCACCGCAGGCGATACCGTCGAGCTGCAGGGGTATTTCCGTGTTGCGGACGGGTACTTCGCCGCCGACCACACGTCCTTCTGGGGCTGCAAGATTGGCTGAGCGGCACAAGGAGGATCCGATGAACCCACCCCGATCCGAGGGCTTCGTGCGCATGCCCGACGCCGAGTTCGAGGCCATTCTGACGCGGGCGGCCGAGGAAGGCGCGAAGCGCGCGCTCGCCGATGTGGGCCTCGACGGTGACGAGGCCGCGCTCGACATCCGCGATCTGCGCTCGCTTGTCGACTGCATCCGACTGGTGCGCCGCACCGCCATGCAGACCGCAGTCCGCATGATCACCACCGGCGTCATGCTGGCATTGCTGGCTGGCATCGCCATCAAGCTCAAGATCTTCGGCGGCGGCCCGTAGCCGCGCCCCATCCCCTTTCATCAGCCCGCAATGACCCGCCCTCGAGGCGGGTTTTTTCGTCTCGGAGGACCCCATGACCACGACTTTCCACAGCCACTGGCGCGATGTGCCCGAGAGCACCTGGCGCTGGCCCAACTTCTCGCCCGCCGAGATCGCCTGCCGGGGCACTGGCAGGCTGCTCATCAATGAACCCGCGCTCGACAGGCTGCAGGCGCTGCGCGACCGGCTGGGCAAACCGCTGATCGTTCGCTCCGCCTATCGCAGCCCCGAGCACAACCGCACGGTCGGCGGTGCAGCCCGCTCCAAGCACCTCGACGGCGCGGCCTTCGATATCGCCATGGCGAACCACGACCCGTTGGCCTTCGAGGCCGCGGCACGGGAGGTCGGGTTCCTCGGCTTCGGCTTCTACCCGCGCTCGGGCTTCATGCACGTCGACCTCGGCCCTGCGCGCCAGTGGGGCGAGCGGTTCCCGGTGCGGGCGACGGCATTTGCAGCCGAGACGCCGCCCGCGCGCGAGGTGCTGGCTGACAGCCGCACCATGAAGGGTGGTGGCGCGGCCGGTGTCGCCACGCTGGGCGCGGCCGGGGTCGAGGTGGCGCAGAGCGTCCTGGCCGAGACCCAGACCGCCATCCTGCCGCTCGTGCCGTATCTCGACACCCTGCGCTGGGTGTTCATCGCCGTGGCGCTCGGAGGGATCGCGGTCACCATCTATGCCCGCCTCGACGACTGGAAGCGGGGCCGGCGGTGATCGCCGGTCTGCTCACCGGGTTCGCCGCCAACCCGTGGGTGCGGTCTGCGCTGCGTTACGGCGCCATCGTCCTCGCCGTGCTCCTGTTCCTGCTTTCGCTTCGGCGGTCCGGCGAGCGTGCCGGACGCCTCGCCGAACGCCTGGAGACCATGGAGAAGGCCAATGATGTCCAACGCCAGATGCTGGAGGCAGCAGGTCGCCGCCCTCGCGATCGCAGCGAGCTTGCTGAGCGGCTGCGCGACGGGCGGTTATGAACCGCGCGTCGCCACCGTCTGCCCACCGGTCGTCGAGTACAGCCGTGAGTTTCAGGCTAGGGCGGCCGAGGAGCTAGCCCTGCTGCGGCATGGCTCGGCCATCAGTGAGATGCTGGCCGACTACGCCGTGATGCGCGAACAGGCTCGAACGCGCCGATGACGCTGTGGCTCGGGCCAGACGCAGGCGCGACTGGCGTTCAATGGCGCGGGTGTGATGCGGGCCGACCCGAACCTGGCTGGATCATGCTGCATCGATCGAGTCGGAAAGCTCTTTCCTCAAATGGGCAACATGTTGCACCTGTCGGCTTGATCGCGATGAGTGCGGATGGACGACGGAGGCATCGCCATGGAACTCGACACCGACAGGCTCGACGATGCGGCGCTCGCGATCCTGAGTCTCACGCTTGACGACGGCCGGCGGGTCTGGAAGGGCCTCGATTGGGCGATCTCTGATCGCCTGTATGAAAAGGGACTGATCGAGGACCCCGTCGGAAAGTCGAAATCTCTGGTTCTGACCGAAGATGGCGTTGCGCGTGCCGCAGTCGCCCTCAGAGAAATGTTCGGTCGTGGGAGCGGATGACCTGCCTGTTGCCGCGCCGCCGACGAGTGATTGTCCCGTCGGCAGCAACAGAGCTCGCCGCCACCGGCGCCGTTGGCGCACGGCGATCAGGAAACGCCAGCGACGATCTCCGGCCAACGCCGGTCGGCCTCGGCGATGAACCCGGGGATGTCGGCTTCCCATTTGCGCTGGATGTCGTCATTGAAGTTCAGGTAGAGCCGGTCGTCGACGATGGACCAGTTGCGCGGCTGGGTGGTGTAGAGCTTGCCGCGCGCGGCCACTGCCCAGGCGCAGAAGCCGCCGTATTTCGGCGCGAAGCGTTCGGGCGCCGCCAGAAAATCGTCGCGGTTCGCGGCGCTGGCGAAGCGCCAGTGCGCGCCGTTCCAGTCGGCCTCGAAGGCCGCGTCGCCGGTCACGGGGCGCCCCTCCCGGAAGAACGCCACAGGATCGGCGCCGCGGATCGCCACGCCGTCGACAGCGAACACCGGCGTCGGCGGCAGTTCCTCGAAACCGGCCAGACGATCCAGGAGCCCGCGCTGAGCGGCGATCGCTGCTGCTCCGGCGGTCAACGTTGCGCCGCCCGCGACGAGGAGGTTGCGTCGTGTCAGGATGGTCATCGTCCGATCTCCACGTTCTGGCGTCTCTCCGATATACGATGCGCGGTGCGGTCTGACTGCGCCGGTCCCGGTTGGCTCCCTGCATCGTGATTGCTGCGCGAAGTTGCAGAGCCGTCGCCCGCCGGACCAGGCATGTCTGGCGCCTCCGTGCCGGGCCATCCGGGGCGGTCGTTGCGACCGGTCTCCCGCAGGACCCATCGTCCCGTACGCTCGAGCGCGGGCGACATTTCGATCAGGCGTGCGGGTGCAGGCAGCGCATCGGCGACGTGCCAGGCCTCCTCGAAGATCACGTCCACGATGCGCTCGGCGCCGTCGAACGCGTCGATGCGATCCGATGTCCAGTCGATGGTCGCACGGCCGGTGACAATCGCGGCGGAGCCGGTGGCGAAATCCGGCACGAAAATCCCGACGCGGCCGTCCGCTTCGATATTGCCCAACGTGTTGAAGAACCGGTTGCCGCGAAAGCCGGGGAAGGAGAGCGTGTTTTGCCCATGCATTCTCAGAAAACCGGGCCGCCCGCCGCGGTGCGAGATGTCGATTCCCGAACGCCGGGCATCAGGCGCACGACTGGCGATGAAGAAGGTGTCCGCGCCATCCATGATCCGCCGGATCGCCTTGCTGTCCGGATCCGCCCGCACGGCGCGTGGCGCCCTGCCGGTTAGCTCTTCGTCGAAGGCGCGGGACTGGATGTATTGCGGGCAATTGCCGAATGCCTGATCGACGGCGACGGCGAGACCGTCCGGCTCATGAGCCCTGATCCGGCCGTTGATGCGCACGCGCTGGCGCGTCAGCAGGTCGATCCCGAGCAGGCCTATAGGCGCGTCGGGCGCCGTGTCGAGCTCGAGGGGGCCGACAAGATCGGGCGCGCGGGCCAGCACAAGGTCGCTGGGCGACTGCGCCAGCGCAATGCCGGGCCCCCCGACAATTGGCGTCGCCCAGGGTCGCCCCGCAGGATCGAGCAGTGCCGTGAACAGAAGTCCGACGCTTCCAAGAAAGCCCCGATGCCGGTCTGAAATCTCGGGCAGGATGAAATGCGTGGCCTTTTCCCGCCACTCCGGCGGCACGGCGGCGCGAGTTTGAACCGCCCGTTCGCCCGCGTGGAAAGGTGTGGTCATGTCCGTTTCTCCTCTTCCGTGCGCATGCGACGGCCGCGCTTTTCGCGGCCGTCGCTGGGTGGCGTCGCTCAGGCGGCGGCCTTGCCGGCAGAGATCACCGGGAAGTCGATGTCGGTGGCGGCGACGTGGTTGAGGTAGTTGGTGAAGATATTCGCCACCACGTTGCCCACGGTCTCGACGATATCGGCCTCTGACAGGCCCGCGCCTCTGGCCGCCGACAGGTCGGCATCGGCCACCATGCCCCTCGCGGCAACGATGGCCTGCGCCAGGACAAGGATCGCCGCAGTGCGGGGATCGTCCGAGTGTCCGGCGAGGTGCGCCTCGATCGTCTCGGGGGCGACCTTCAGCCCGGCCGAGATCGCGGCATGGGCCGAGGCGCAGTAGTCGCAGGCATTGGCGCCGGCGACGGTGAGCGCGATCGCCTCGCGGGTGCGGGCGTCGAAGCTGCCGCGGCCGAGCGCCTCGCCGAGGCCCAGAAGCCCGGTCAGCACGGCAGGCTGGTTTGCGGCGACGCGGTAGAGGTTCGGCACGATGCCGACCTTTCCCTTGATCGCGGTGAAGAGCGCCCCAGCCTCGGGGCTGGCGGCGGCATCGGAGACTTGGGTGAGTCGTGCCATGGAATGTGTCCTTTCTGGTGGAAGGGGGTTCAGGCCGAGACCATCTCGGTTTCGGGTTTGGAGAGGCCGATGACCGTCACGACAGCCGCGCCGTTCAGCAGGTAGAAGGCCGCGTCGAGCCCGGAGAACCCGAGAACGAAGGGCAGGATCAGGAACAGCACGCCGACCGCCAGATCGACTGCGAGGTGCAGCTTGTAGGGCAGCACGCGGACAACGCCGAGGTGGTGGTCGGTGAAGACGGTCAGCAGGAAGGCCGCAACACCGACGATGGGCGAGATGGTCAGTGCGAGCGGGTGCGACCCGCCGAGCCCGAGCAGGAACGGCAGGCCGATAAGGGTTAGCGCGACCGGGTAGTCGAGCCAGGCATGGATTGTCTTGGTGACGAAGCGCATGGCGCAGGGTCCTTTCATCATGGTTTCGGAAGCGGCGAGTGTGCCGCTAGCCCGAGATACGCGCGATGAACTGGACGATGAATGTTAGATAATACATCACTTGTGCCGGATCGTCCGGATTAGTGGTCGATTGGCCCTGACCGACGCATGTGTGTCGGGCTGCGGCGGACCTTACCGCCGCGGCAGGTCGATCACGCGGATTTCAATATCGGCATTGGTGCGGGCGCCGATGCGGTCGTAAAAGGGTCGGGCCGAGGCGTTGCCGACCCACAGATCCGCGACGATGGCGGTGCA
>CAZOZE010000143.1:0-2835 GCA_964584215.1 uncultured Rhodobacterales bacterium | reverse complement strand
AAGCTGGACGCCGCGCTGCGCGACCGCTTCGGCCAGCACCCGCATGTGGGCGACATCCGCGGGCGCGGGCTGTTCATGGGGCTGGAGCTGGTCGAGGACCGCGAGACCAGGGCGCCGCTCGACCCCGCGCGCGGGACGGCGGCGAAGGTGAAGAAAGCGGCGTTCGAGGCCGGGCTGATCTGCTATCCGATGGCCGGGACCATCGACGGCAAGCGCGGCGACCACATCCTGCTGGCGCCGCCGTTCATCATCGAGGACGCGCAGATCGGGGAGCTGGCCGACAAGCTGGCGGGCGCGGTGGCGGCGGTAGTCTGAGGGCGCCCCTTTCCCCCAGAGGGAGAGGGTGTGAAATCTGCGGGGTTTGCGCTGGGCCTTCAGCCCGGGGCGCCAGGTGGCGACGCCCCCTCACCCCGACCCTCTCCCCCGAGGGGAGAGGGGGCGAAATCGGTGAGGCTTGCGCTGCATCTGCGGCCCCAGGCGCTGTCGGCGCGGTTCGCGTTCCCTCTCCCCCTGGGGGAGAGAGGGTCGGGGTGAGGGGGCTTGGCGCCCCCGCCGCCCTATTGGACCGCCTGCGCCGCGATGGCGGCGAAGATCGCGTCGAGCTCCGACGCCACCGCCGCCAGCGCCGCGCCGCCCTCGTCCGCATAGGGCGCGAACACGAAACCGGGCGTCTTGTAGGACAGCGTCGCGGTCCCGTCGGCGTTCTCGGTGACGTAGAAGCGGATCGGCGCCTCGATCATTCCGGCGCGGCTGGCCTCCAGCGCGCGCACCGCGAAATCGTTGCGATAGACGCCCAGCACGCGGTTGCCGGGGATCTCGACGCCGCGCTTGCGCGCGGCTTCGGTGGGGCCGGCCTCGGTGACGAGGCCCATCTTGTTGGCCTTGATCGCCGCGCGGAGGTCCGTCAGCAGCGCGGCGTAGGACTTCGCCGTGTCCGTCACCACCCAGCCCTCGCGCGGCGCGATATCGCCCGCCACGGCGCCCAGCGGCGCGGCGAGCAGCAGCGCCGCCATCAGCATTGTCTTCATTGCATCGAGCCTTTCCGGTTCGGGACGGATCAGTGCGGCAGCCGCACCTCTTCCACCGGGAAACCGAGGCTGTCGCGATAGCCGAAGTTGCCCATGTGGCATTCCACGCAGGCGGTCATCACGTCCACCGCCTGCGGCTTTCCATTCGCCGCGATCATGTAGAAATACCAGTCGCCGGATTCGGGCGACACGCCCTGCGCCACCTTCTCCATGAAGAACAGCGGGCCGGGGGTCGCCTTGCCGTCCTTGCTCACATCAAACGATTCCTTGGCGATGATGCTGCCTGCGGGCATCTTCGCGTTATCCTCGTCATAGCGCAGGTATTCGGCGGCGCCGACCGGGTTCACCCAGGTCGAGAGATACCGGTTGCTGTGAAAGCCGGGCCGCGCGGGGCGGGTGTTGGCGGCGGTCCAGCCGCGATAATCCTCGGCCCGGTCTGCCGGGATCCACATCTTCGGCCCCGTCTTGTAGCCCGCGAGCATCTGGGGCGCGAGGCACTCATAGAGCGCCTGCGCGTCGTCGAGCGTCAGGTCTTCGCCCGGCTTGCCCGCCTCGCAGGCGGCGCTGGCGGCGGTGGCTGCGGCTGTTGCGGCGGTGGCGACGACAGTCGCGGCGAGCAGGCGGCGCGCAAGTTTCATCAGAGGCTCCCTCGGTTCTGATAGCGATCACAGTCCGCCCCATATGCGCGGCTGGGATGGGGTGCGGTCAACTCAACGATGAACACGATCCGCCTCGCTGGCGATCACGACGCATCACAGGGCCGTGAGCGGCGCGGTTGCGGCATAACGCCATGTGCGCCCGGCGCGCGCGCCATGGATTAACCAAGGAAAAGAGGGTGAACGCGTGAAACCGCTGTTTTTCGCCGCCGCGCTGCTGGCGGCGGCGGCGATGCTGGCGCAGGCGCACGGGCCGACGCGCCAGATGATCGCCGAGACGGTCGAGATCGCCGCGCCGCCCGCGCAGGTCTGGGCGCGCATCGGGCAGTTTCACGACATGAGTTGGCGGCCAGCGGTCGCCGCGACGGCGCGCGCGTCCATGTCGCCAACTGGTTCTCCAACACGCCGAGCGTGATCGACGCGGCGGCGCCGACCGTCACGGCTGAGATCGCGGTGGGCGACGGGCCGCGCGCTTTCGGCGCGTTCCTGCGCGCGTGAGATCACGCGAAAGTGACGACGCTGGCGCCGCTTTCGGCGCCGCGCTAGGAATGCGTCTTCCGTAATTGATGAGAATCACCGCCGTGCTCCTGTCCATCGACGCGCAGTCCGCGCTGTTTCACCTGCATCACGCACCCAGCCGCCCCGGCGCCCCGACGTTCGTGTTCGTCAACGCGCTGACCGGCTCGACCGACGCCTGGGAGGCCGTGGTCGCCCCTGTGCTGCGGGCGGAGGGGTTCGGCACGCTGAGCTGGAACTTTCGCGGCCAGGCGCACTCTGCCTTCGCGCCCGACGCACGGCTTGACGACGCGCTGATCGCCGCCGATCTGCGCCGCCTGCTCGACGCGGTGCAGCCGGAGCGCGCGATTCTGGTGGGCCTCTCGATCGGCGGCGTCTATGCGGCGCGCGCGGTGCTGGACGGCGCGCAGGCGGCGGGCCTTGTGCTGCTCAACACGCTGCGCGAGATCGGGCCGCGCATCGCGTGGATCAACGACGCGATGCCCGCGCTGGTCGGCCATGGCGGCGTCGGGCTGTTTCTGGACGCGCTGTTTCCGCTGCTGGTCAACGCCGAGTTCGCCGCGCAGGCGCGGGGCAATTTCCTCAAGGGCGGCTATGCGCCGCTGCCGCCCGAGCACGGCCACATGAACCTGATG
>CAZOZE010000142.1:0-5598 GCA_964584215.1 uncultured Rhodobacterales bacterium | reverse complement strand
TGAAACGCCACGTCCTGCTGGAACAGCGCGTGGGTGCCCACCGCGATGTCGATGTCGCCCGCCGCCAGCAGCGCGAGCTTTTCAGCCCGCGCCGCGCCCTTGTCGCGCCCGGTCAGCAGCGCCAGCCGCGCGCCCGCCGCCTGCGCCAGCGGCGCCAGGCCGTCGAAGTGCTGGCGCGCGAGGATCTCGGTCGGCGCCATCATCGCCGCCTGCCCGCCCGCCTCGACCACCGTCAGCATCGCCATCAGCGCCACCAGCGTCTTGCCGGAGCCGACGTCGCCCTGCAGCAGCCGGTGCATCCTGAGCGGCGCGGCGAGGTCGGCGGCGATCTCGGCGACCGCGCGGCTCTGCGCGCCGGTCGGCGCGAACGGCAGCGCGGCCAGCACCTTCGCGCGCAGGGCGCCGTCGCCCGCCGAGGCGCGGCCCTTGCCGCGCTTCACCTTCGCCCGCGCCAGCGCGAGCGTGAGCTGGTGCGAGAGCAATTCGTCATAGGCCAGCCGCGCCCGCGCCGGGGCCTCGGGCGCCAGCGCCGCGGCGCCGTCGGGCGCGTGGAGCGCGCGCACCGCGGCGCGCCAGTCGGGCCAGCCGCGCGCCGCCTTGAACGCCGGGTCCAGCCATTCCGGCAAGGCGGGCGCCCGCGCCAGCGCCGCCTGCGCCGCCTTGGCCACCGCGCGCTGGCCCAGTCCTTGCGTCAACGGATAGACCGGCTCGAACGGCGGCAGCGCGGCGGCCTCGGCGGCGGTCATCAGATGGTCGGGGTGGGTCATCTGGCGGACGCCGTCGAAGATCTCGACCCGGCCCGAGACGACGCGCCGCGCGCCGATCGGCGCTGCGCGGCGCAGCCAGTCCTCACGCGGGTGGAACCAGACCAGCATGAACTCGCTCTCGGCGTCGCGCGCGGCGATGCGGTAGGGCTTGCCTTTCGCGCGTGGCGGATGGTGGACGCCGATCTCGACCTCCACCGTCGCCACTTCGCCGTCGGCGACGCCGCTCAGCGAGGCGCGCAGGCGGCGGTCGATCAGCGCATGCGGCGCGAGAAACAGCAGATCGACCGGATGCGCGCAGTCGAGCCGCGCCAGCAGCGCGGCGGTCTTGGGGCCGACGCCGGGCAGCGCGGCGAGATCGGCGAACAGCGGCCAGAGGATTTCGGGGCGACCGGTCATGGCGCGACGATGCGCGATCACGCGGTCGGGCGAAAGAGCGCGGCGGCGAAATACGCGGCCGCATGGGGGATGCGCCGGGATGCGCGCCGCGTCGCTGCGCAGGCGTCCCGGCGCCGCAGGTCGCAGGCCCCGGATACGCCCGCCCCGCCGCGCCGGGGGTCTTGCGCGCCCTGCGGCCGCGCCCGATGCTGCGCGCGGCGCGCCCCTTCCGCGCCGGACCGGAGACGCCATGCCCCTTCCGCCCCACACCGCCCCGTTCAGCCCGAGCCTGTCAGCCGTGTTCGACCCGCCGGTGATGGCGGCGCGGCGCTGGATCGCGGGGCGCGATTTTCCGCCCGACAAGCCGCTGATCAACCTCAGCCAGGCCGCGCCGCTCGACCCGCCGCCCGAACGCCTGCGCCGCGCCATCGCCGACGCGGCGCTGAGCGATCCGCAGGCGCATATCTACGGCCCCGTGCTGGGCGCGCCCGCCCTGCGCGCCGAGATCGCCGCGCGCTGGTCGATGCTGTATGGCGGCGCGGTGGCGGTTGAGCAGGTCGCGGCCACCTCGGGCTGCAATCAGGCGTTCTGCGCCGCCGTCGCCACGCTGGCGGCGCCGGGTGACGCGGTGATCCTGCCGAGCCCGTGGTATTTCAACCACAAGATGTGGCTGGACATGAGCGGGGTGCGCGCGATCCCCCTGCCCTGCGGCGACGATGGCCTGCCCGACCCCGACCGCGCCGCCGCGCTGATCGCGCCGGGCGTGCGCGCCATCGTTCTGGTGACGCCAAACAACCCGACCGGGGCGGAGTATCCCGCCGGGCTGCTCGCGCGGTTTCATGCGCTGTGCGCGGCGCGCGGGCTGGCGCTGATCCTCGACGAGACCTACCGCGACTTCCACGGCGGCGAGGGCGCGCCGCACGGTCTGTTCGCCGCGCCGGACTGGGACGCGACGCTGATCCATCTCTACAGCTTCTCCAAGGTGTTCCGGCTGACCGGCCACCGCGTCGGCGCCCTGCTGGCCAGCCCGGCGCGGCTGGCTCAGGCCGAGAAGTTCCTCGACACGGTGACGATCTGCCCCAACCAGCTTGGCCAGATCGCGGCGCTGGAGGGGCTGCGCACCCTGTCCGACTGGGTGGCGGGCGAGCGCGCCGAGGTGCTGGCGCGCCGACAGATTTTGCGCGACGCCTTCGCGGCCGGGGTCGCCGGGCCGGACGGCGCGCCGTGGCGGCTGCTGTCGAGCGGCGCCTATTTCGCGTTTCTGGAGCACCCGTTCGATGCGCCATCGGACGCGGTGGCGCAGCGGCTGGCCGAGCGGGAGCACCTGCTGGCGCTGCCGGGAACCATGTTCGCGCCGACCCGTGCGCAGGGCGGCGACGGGCGGGCGGAGCGCACGCTGCGTCTCGCCTTCGCCAACGCCGACGCCGCAGGACTGGCGGAGACGGTTGCGCGGCTGCGCGCCTTCAGCTTCTAGCGCGCCGCCGCCAGCTTGCCGCGCCCAGCTTGCCGCGCAGCCGCGCGGCGCCTATGGTCCGCGCGTTTTCCGATCCGCGCCGAAACCGGAGCCGCAACGATGCTCGACCTTCTCCGCCGCGCCGTCAAATCCTGGGTCGCGCAGGTGCTGCTGGGCCTGCTTGTGGTCAGCTTCGCGGTCTGGGGGATCGGCGATGTGGGCAGCGGCTTCTCGACCCGCGTCGCCACGGTGGGCGATCAGAAGGTGGAGGCCGACACCTTCGCCCGCGTGCTGCGGCGCGAGCAGCAGCGCTATGGCCTGGATCAGACGCAGGTGCGCGCGGCGGGGCTGGACCGCTTCGTGCTGGGCCAGATGGTGCGCGAGGCGGCGGTGGAGGACATGATGCAGGCGCTCGGCGTCTCGGCGCCCGATGAGGCGGTGGCGCGGCAGGTGCGCGCCGAGTCCGCGTTTCAGGTGGCGGGCAAGTTCGACCCCGCGCAATACGCCAGCGCGATCCGCGGCGCGTTCCGCTCGGTCGCGGCCTATGAGACGACGGTGCGCGCGGCGCTGGCCAGCGCGCAATTGCAGCAGGCGGCGAGCACGGGGGCGGCGGCGCCGCAGGGCGTGGCGCAGGCGATGCTGGCGTTTCGCGAGGAGCGCCGCGCCTTCGACGCCATCACCCTGCGCGACGCGGGCGAGATCGCGGCCCCGACCGAGGCCGACCTTCAGGCGCGGCTTGACCAGACCCCGGAAGCCTTCGCCACGCCCGAGACCCGCAGCGTGACATGGCTGCACATAGACCCGGCGGCGGTGGCCGCGCCGGTCTCCGACGCCGACCTGCGCGCGTTCTATGAGGAGCGCCGCGCCGGGTTCGAGCAGCCCGAAACCCGCGCCGTCGATCAGATCGTGTTCGCCGACAAGGCGTCGGCGCAGGCCGCGAAGGCGCGGCTGGACGCGGGCGAGACCGATTTCGACGGCCTGCTCGCCGAACGCGGCCTGAGCCGGGCCGACGCCGGCCTTGGCCGGATCGTCAGGGCCGACCTGCCCGACGCGCGCGCGGCGGCGGCCTTCGCCTCGCCCAGTCCCGAGATCGCCGGGCCGGTCGAGACCGCGACCGGCTTTGCGCTGATGGACGTGCGCGACATCCGCCCCGGCGTGACCGTGCCGTTCGACGCCGTGCGCGACGAGCTGGCGCGCGCGCTGGCGGCGGAGCGCGGCGGACCCGCCGCCGACCGTCTGGCCGAGCGGGTCGAGGACTTGCGCGCAGGCGGCGCCTCGCTGGAGGAGATCGCCGCAGATTTGTCGATCCCCCTCGCCAGCGTCGAAGGGCTGACCGCGCAGGGGCCGGGGCCGGAGGGGCTGGCCGGAACGCAGGAGTTCCGGGCCGAAGCGTTCGCCGCCGCCGAGGGCGCCGAGCGCGACGCGCTGCGCCTGTCCGACGGCGGCTATCTGATCCTGCGCGTGGACGCGATCACGCCGTCGCGCACGCCCGCGCTGGACGAGGCGCGCGACGCGGTGGCCGCGGCATGGACGGCGGCGGCGAAGGCGGCGGCGCTGGCGAAGGCGGCGGAGGCGGCGCGGGCGCGGGTGGAAGGCGGAACCCCGCTGGCGCAGGTCGCCGCCGATCTGGGGCTGGAGGTCGAGCCGCTGGGGCCGCTGCGCCGCGCCGACCCCGACGCGCGGCTGGGGCCGGACGCGCGCGCCGCGCTGTTCGACGCGCGCCCCGGCGCTGTGGCGATCACCGTGGGCCGCGACAGCGCCACGGTGGCGGTGCTGCGCGAGGTGTTTGCGCCGCCCACGATGGCCGAGACCATCGCTCAGATCGAGGCGCAGCTGGCCGAGAGCGTGGCGCGCGACCAGCTCGAATACCTCGGCCGCGCGCTCGAGGACCGCGCGGGCGTCACCATCAACCCCGGCGTGTTCGAGGCCGCGCTGGCCCAGATCGGCGCCTGAGATGGAGATCCTGCCCGCCTTCGCCGATTTCGAGGCCGCCGCCGCGCGCGGCGAGAATCAGGTGCTGTGGACGCGGCTGGTCGCCGATCTCGACACGCCGGTGTCGCTGATGCTGAAGCTGGCGGAAGCGCGGCGCGACAGCTTTCTGCTCGAAAGCGTCACCGGCGGCGAGATACGCGGCCGTTATTCGATCATCGGCATGAAGCCCGATCTGATCTGGCGCTGTCGCGCGACGCTGGCCGAGGTCAACCGCGCCGCGCGATATGACGCCGACGCTTTCGAGCCCGACGCCCGCGACCCGCTCGCCAGCCTGCGCGCGCTGCTGGAGGAGAGCCGCATCGCGCTGCCCGCGGGGCTGCCGCCGATGGCCGCCGGGCTGTTCGGCTATTTCGGCTATGACATGGTGCGGCTGGTCGAGCGGCTGCCCGCGCCGAACCCCGACCCGCTGGGCCTGCCCGACGCGGTGCTGATGCGCCCGACAGTTGTGGCGGTGATCGATTCGGTGCGCGACGAGGTGACGCTGGTCGCACCGGTATGGGCGGACGGGACCGAGACCCCGCGCGCCGCCTACGCCCGCGCCGCCGAGAGGCTGTCGGACGCGGTGGACGCGCTCGACCGCGCCCCGGCGGCGGAACGCGGCGCGCAAGGCGTGTCGGCGCGGCCTGCGGGCAAGCCGGTCTCCAACACCACGCCCGAGGCCTATCGCGCCATGGTGCTGAAGGCCAAGGAGTATATCGGCGCAGGCGACATCTTTCAGGTGGTGCCGTCACAGCGCTGGACGGTTCCGTTCCATGAACCGCCGTTCGCGCTTTATCGCGCGCTCAGGCGCAGCAACCCCAGCCCCTACATGTTTTTCTTCAACTTCGGCGGATACCAGATCGTCGGCGCCTCGCCGGAGGTGCTGGTGCGGGTGCGCGGCGACGTGGTGACGATCCGCCCGATCGCCGGCACCCGCCCGCGCGGCGCCACGCCCGATGAGGACGCCGCGCTGGAGGCGGAGCTGCTCGCCGATCCCAAGGAGCGCGCGGAGCATCTGATGCTGCTGGATCT
>CAZOZE010000141.1:0-6800 GCA_964584215.1 uncultured Rhodobacterales bacterium | reverse complement strand
GGAGGCGTGGGAGATCGCGCTCACCAGCCGCGCCACCCCCTCGGCGCTGGCGCTGACGCGGCAGAACCTGCCGACGCTGCGCACGACGCACACCGCGAAGAACCTCACCGCGCAGGGCGCCTATGTGCTGGCCGAGGCGGTGGCGAAGCGGCGCGTGGTGCTGCTGGCCACTGGCTCGGAGGTCGCGATCGCCATGGAGGCGAAGGCGCTGCTGGAGGCGGACGGGATCGGCGCGCGCGTGGTGTCGATGCCGTGCTGGGAGCTGTTTGCGGCGCAGCCCGACGCCTATCGGCGCCGTGTGCTGCCGCGCGGCCCGGTGCGCGTCGGCGTCGAGGCGGCGGTGCGGCAGGGCTGGGACCGCTGGCTGAGCGGCGAGGGCGGCGACAGCCGCAAGGCGGCCTTCATCGGCATGGAGGGGTTCGGCGCCTCCGGTCCCTATGAGGGGCTGTATCGCAAATTCGGCATCACGGCGCAGGCGGTGGCGGACAAGGCGCGTGCGCTGCTCTGAGCCGTTATTCGCCACCGCGCGGCTTGCGGTCAGGCTCTACCGGCCCGAGGACTTCGCGGCGCACGCAAGGCTGCGCGCCGATCCGGCGGTGACGCGCTTCATGCACTGGGATGAGGCGGTCGCCGACTTTCCCGCGCGCATCGAAAGCTGGCGCGACCGCCGCCCGCCCGACGCGCTGGGCTGGATCAACCTCGCCGTGGAGGACGCGCGCGCGGCGCTGGTCGGCGATTTCGGCGTGCTGGTGGAGGGGCCGCGGGCGACCTTCGGCCTTGCGTTCAAGGCGCGGGCGCGCGGCGCGGGGCTGGGGCGGGAGCTGGCTTGTGGCGCGATGGACTGGCTGGCGGCGTATGGCGTCACCCGGTTCCGCGTCGAGATCGACGACGCCAACATCGCCAGCGTGATGCTGTTCCGGGGTCTCGGGTTTCTGCCCGGCGCGCGCAAGACCGACCGCTTCGGCCCCTACAGCGTCTATGAAGCCTGAAACGGCGGCATGCCCCCCTCTCGCGCAAACCTGCGCGCGGGCGTATGCAGGGCGGATGACCGACGCTTCGACCACCCTTGAGGACGCCGCATCGCTGCCCCGGTGGCGGCGGCCCGAGGCGTTGCTGGTGCTGATGACCGTCGGCATGACGCTGGCCTTCGCCACCTGGAACGCCGCGCTCAACAATTTCGTGGTCGAGCGGGCGGGGTTCACCGGCAGGGACATCGGCGTGCTGCACGCGGTGCGAGAGATACCTGGTTTTCTTGCGTTTCTGGTGGTTTATCTGGTGATCTTCGTCCGCGAACAGATGTTGGCGATCCTCGCGCTCATGTTGCTCGGCCTCGGCACCGCGCTGGTGGCGGAATTGCCGATGTGGTGGGGGCTGATGGCGACGACGCTGATCTCGTCCATCGGCTTTCACTATTACGAGACGGTCAACCAGTCGCTGCAGCTGCAATGGCTGCCGAAAGGCCGCGCGCCGATCGTGCTGGGGCGGGTGCTGGCGGCGGCTTCGGGCGCGTCGCTGCTGGTTTATGGCTCGATCGCGCTGGCGGGCTGGTATGATTTGATCGACTTTCGCACCGTCTATATGCTGGGCGGCGGCGCCTGCGCGCTGATCGCGCTGTTCGCATGGCTCGCCTATCCGCAGTTTCGCGCGCCGCACAGGCAGGGCAAGAGGCTGGTGCTGCGGCGGCGCTATTGGCTGTACTATGCGCTGGTGTTCATGGCGGGCGCGCGGCGCCAGATTTTCGTGGTGTTCGCGGCTTTCATGATGGTAGAGAGGTTCGGCTTTCAACTGCATGAAGTCACGGCGCTTTTTTTGATAAACTATATCGTCAACATGGGCGCCGCGCCGGTCATCGGGCGCATGATCGCGCGCTTTGGCGAGCGCGCGGCGCTGTGCGCGGAATATGTCGGGCTGACGCTGGTGTTCGCGGCCTATGCGGGCGTGTATTTCCTCGGCTGGGGAGTGACGGTGGCGCTGGGCCTCTATGTGCTCGACCACTTGCTGTTCGCCATGGCCTTTGCGCAGAAAACCTACTTTCAGAAGATCGCCGACCCGGCCGACCACGCCTCCACGGCGGCGGTCGCCTTCACCATCAACCACATCGCCGCCGTGGCGCTGCCTGCGCCGCTGGGCCTGTTGTGGATTTATGAACCGGGGCTGGTCTATGCGCTGGCGTCGGGCATGGCGATGGTGTCGCTGACGCTGGCGACCATGACGCCGCGCTGGCCTGCGCCGGGGCGTGAAACGATATGGTCGCGCCCGGCGCCGCTGGTCGCTGCGGCGGAGTAGGCCGCAGGGCTGGCGCGGCGCGGCGCGCGGCGCTAGAACGCCGCGTCGCGACGGATGGAGAAGGCGGACGATGCCAAAGATCACCTATATCGAGCATGACGGAACCGAACATGTGGTCGAGGTCGCCGAGGGCCTTTCGGTGATGGAGGGCGCGGTCAAGAACGCGATCCCCGGCATCGACGCGGACTGCGGCGGCGCCTGCGCCTGCTCCACCTGCCATGTCTATGTCGATCCGTCCTGGGTGGACCGCCTGCCGCAGCGCGAGCCGATGGAGGAGGACATGCTGGACTTCGCCTATCAGCCGCAGGAAAATTCGCGTCTGACCTGTCAGCTCAAGGTGACGAAGGAACTCGACGGTCTGGTGGTGCGGATGCCGGAGAAGCAGATTTGACGCCGCGTCGCGCCACAGTCCCGGCGGCGGCGCGACCATGACCCGCCGCCCGGTGATCGGGGTCAGCGGCGCGCGCCTGCTGGCGGAGGGCGTCTATCCGGTTCAGGCGGCGGGGATGCGCAATCTCGAGGCGCTGGCGGCGGTCTCGGGATGCCTGCCGGTGGTGATCCCGGGCATGCCGGAGGCGGCGGACCTGCGCGAATGGCTGGCGCTTTGCGACGGTTTCCTGCTGACCGGCGGGCGCGCCAACGTGCACCCCTCGCGCTATGGCGAGCAGGAGAGCGAGCGCTACGGCGCCTTCGACCTTGGCCGCGACGCCGTGATGCTGCCGCTGGCGGCGGCGGCGATCGAGACCGGCGCGCCGGTGTTCGGCGTCTGCCGCGGCATTCAGGAGATCAACGTCGCGCTGGGCGGCGGGCTGCACCCGGAGGTGCGGGAGTTGCCCGGCAAGATGAACCACCGGATGCCGCCGGGCGAGACCGACCCCGAGATCATCTTTCGCAAGCGCCACAAGGTGCGCCTGACGCCGGGCGGCGCGTTCGCGCGGCTTCTGGGCTGCGAGGAGATCGTCACCAACTCGCTGCACGGCCAGGCGATCACCCGCCCCGGCGCGCGCGTGGTGGTTGAGGGTGTCGCCGAGGACGGCGTGATCGAGGCGATCAGCGTCGCGGGCGCGAAGGGCTTCGCGCTGGGGGTGCAGTGGCACGCGGAATATAACGCCGAGACCGACCCGGTGTCGCGCGCGCTGTTCGAAGCGTTCGGCGACGCCGCGCGCGCCTTCGCGCAAGACCGCTGAGCGGCCCTGCGCCGCCCGCCCTGCGCCGCCCGCCCTGCGCCGACGTCGCGCCGGCGATGTCACCTGAACGGTCCTCGCGGCGGAAAGCCCGGACCCGGCGCCGCGCGATAGAATTGAAGCGATCGGCGCCCTACAGCGCCCGCCAGGCGATGTCGGTGCGGTGAAAGCCGCCGAGCCAGTCGATCTTGTCCACCGCCGCATAGGCGCGCGCGCGCGCCTCGGCCACCGTCGCGCCGCGCGCCGAGACGTTGAGCACCCGCCCGCCGTTCGACAGCCAGCGGCCCTCCTCGGCGCGGGTGCCCGCGTGAAAGATCACCACGTCGGGGTCGGCGGCGGCGGCGGCCAGCCCGCCGATCTCCTCGCCGCGCGCATGGGCGCCGGGATAGCCCTTCGCCGCGAGCACCACGGTCAGCGCCGCCGCGTCGCGCCAGCGCGCCGCGCAGCCGTCGAGCGATCCGGTCGCCGCCGCCATCAGCAGCGGCGCCAGATCGCTCTCCAGCAGCAGCATCAGCACCTGCGTCTCGGGGTCGCCGAAGCGGGCGTTGAACTCCACCAGACGCGGCGCGCCGTTCTCGATCATCAGTCCGGCGTAGAGCACGCCGCGATAGGGCGCGCCGCGCCGCGCCATCTCGGCCAGCACCGGCGCGACGATCCCGGCCATGGCGCGCGCCTCGACCTCGGGCGTCATCACCGGCGCCGGGGCGTAGGCGCCCATGCCGCCGGTGTTGGGGCCCTTGTCGCCGTCGAAGGCGCGCTTGTGGTCCTGCGCCGAGCCGAAGGCGATGGCGCGCGTTCCGTCGCACAGGGCGAACAGGCTCGCCTCCTCTCCCGCCATGAACGCCTCGATCACCACGGCGGCGCCCGGCGCGTCGAACTGGGCGTCGAGCGCCGCCAGCGCCTGCTCCACCGTCTCGGCGACCGTCACGCCCTTGCCCGCCGCCAGCCCGTCGGCCTTGATCACGATCGGCGCGCCCTCGGCCGTCACATAGGCGCGCGCAGGCGCCAGCGCGTCGAAGCGCGCCCAGCGGGCGGTGGGCGCGCCGCAGGCGTCGGCGATCTGCTTGGCGAAGGTCTTGGAGGTCTCCAGCCGCGCCGCCGCCGCGCTGGGGCCGAACACCGCGACGCCCGCCGCCTCGACCGCGTCGGCCACCCCGGCGGCCAGCGGCGCCTCCGGCCCGATCACCACCAGATCGACGCTGCGATCGCGCGCAAAGATCGCCACGGCGGCGGGGTCGCAGGGGTCGAGCGGCACACAGTCGCCCAAGGCCGCCATCGCGGCGGAGCCCGGCGCGCACCACAGCCGCGTCAGCAGGGGCGACTGCGCCAGCTTCCACGCCAGCGCATGCTCCCTGCCGCCGCCGCCGAGCAAAAGGATGTTCATGTCAGCCTCCGGGAGCTGACGCGCCTCGACCGCGGCGCGCTGGGTGTTCTAGGTCTTAGGTCCGGGCGTTCGCAAGGCGCGACCCGATAATGATGGGACAGCATGTATGGCTGAACTTTTCGATTCAGATAATGGCGGGAGTGTGGGGAATACGCCGGAATTTACGGTTTCGGAAATTTCCGGCGCCGTGAAGCGCACGCTGGAGGACCGGTTCGGGCGCATCCGCGTGCGCGGCGAGGTGAGCCGGGTGTCGCGGCCGCGCTCCGGCCACGTCTATCTCGACCTCAAGGACGAGTCCGCCGTGCTGGGCGCGGTGATCTGGAAGGGCGTGGCCGGGCGGCTCGCCACCCAGCCCGAGGAGGGCGACGAGGTGATCGCCGAAGGGCGGCTCACCAGCTTTCCCGGCCAGTCGAAATATCAGCTGATCATCGAGAAGATCGCGCTGTCGGGCGCCGGCGCGCTGCTGGCGCGGCTTGAGAAGCTGAAGGCGGCGCTGGCGGCGGAGGGTCTGTTCGCGCCGGAGCGCAAGCGCGCCCTGCCGTTCCTGCCGCGCGTGATCGGCGTCGTCACCTCGCCCAGCGGCGCGGTGATTCGCGACATCCTGCACCGGCTGGCGGAGCGCTATCCGTGCCGCGTGCTGGTCTGGCCGGTCGCGGTGCAGGGCGCGGCCTGCGCGGCGGAGGTGGCGGCGGCGGTGCGCGGCTTCAACGCGCTGGCGGCGGACGGATCTGCGCCGCGCCCCGACGTGCTGATCGTGGCGCGCGGCGGCGGATCGGTCGAGGATCTGTGGGGCTTCAATGAGGAAGTCGTCGTGCGCGCCGTTGCCGACAGCGCGATCCCGGTGATTTCGGCGGTGGGGCACGAGACCGACACGACGCTGATCGACTTCGCCGCCGACCGCCGCGCGCCCACGCCGACGGCGGCGGCGGAGATGGCGGCGCCGGTGCGGCGCGATCTTGTGGCGGCGCTGGGCGCGCTGGAGACGCGCCGCCGCCGGGCCCATGGCCGCGCGGCGACCGAGCGGGCGCGGCGGCTGCGCGATCTCGCCCGGCTGTTGCCAGGGCCGGACGCGCTGCTGGCGACGCCGCGCCAGCGGCTCGACCGCGCCGCCGAGCGCGCGCCGCGCGCGCTGCGGGCGCTGGCCTCGGCGCGGCGGCTGACGTTCGCGCGCGGCGCGGCGGGGCGGTTCGGCCCCGGCCTGCTGCGCGCGGACGAGGCGCGGCGGCGGGTGCGGCTGGAGACGCTGACGGCGCGGCTGGCGCCCCTGCTGGCGCGCCGGGCGGCGCGGGCGCGCGCCGAGGCCGACCGGCTAGGCGCGCGCCTTGCGCCGCGCCGCGCGCGCCGGGCGCGCGCGCAGGCGGCGGCGCGGTTTGAGACGCTGGCGCGGCGGCTGGCGCGCGCGGGCGGGCGTGCGGGCGCGGCGGCGCGCGACCGTCTGGCGCGCGGCGCGCGGCTGCTGGAGGGCTTCAGCCACCACGCCACGCTGGCGCGCGGCTTCGCGGTGGCGCGCGACGCGCGCGGTGCGGTGCTGACGCGGGCGGCGGCGGTGAAGCCCGGCGCGGCGCTGGAGCTGGAGTTCGCCGACGGGCGCGTGAAGGCCGCCGCCGACCGGCCCGCCGCGCAGGGAACGCTGTTCTAGACCCGTGCCGCATCGGGCGAGCGGCGCGGCGACAGGGGCGCCTGGCGCCGGTTGAGGGACTCGAACCCCCGACCCCCTGATTACAAATGACGCCGGATCGCGCCTGCCATCAAGCGGTTAGTGGCTCGGCGAGCACGGTTTGACCGGCATTTGATTGTTTAGCGTGCCCCCGTCGTGAGTCGAACACGATTCTCCTGGTTACAAATCAGGTGCATCGCCACCAATGCTTCAAGGGCTTCACGCTCAAGGACATTTAGACGATGCGCGCCGGATGGGCAAGTCGTTACGACCAACCGTCGAACCAGTG
>CAZOZE010000140.1:0-2810 GCA_964584215.1 uncultured Rhodobacterales bacterium | reverse complement strand
ACGCGGACGCCGTCAGCTATTATTTCGACGGGCGCGGCGGCACGCTGGACTATGCTTTCGCCAACGAGGCTCTGCTGGGCCAGGTGACCGGCGCGACCATCTGGAACGTCAACAGTCCCGAGGCCTACTCGGTCCAGTATGACGGCGATGACTTCGCGGCGTTCGGCGACCTGTCGGCCTTCGCCTCCTCCGACCATGATCCGGTGATCGTCGGTCTCGACCTCGGCCTTGAGGCCCTGACGCTGACGGCGTCGCTGTTCGACGCGGCGACCGAGGCGTTCATCGCCAGGATCGAGAATGGCGGCGTCATCGACCACGATCTGGTTGCGGGGCGTGACCTCACCATCGTCGCCGAAGCCGTCGGCGAAGCCGGATCGATCGGCAGCGTTGCGCTGGATCTCAACGGCGATTTCCAGAAGGTCGAGAACTTCGCACCTTACGCCTTGTTCGGCGACACCAGGAGAGGGACCGACTTGAAAGGCGGCGATCTTGCGTTTGGCCCGGGCGACAATGTCCTGACGCTGGAGGCGTTCAGCGACCGGGCGGGCGGCGGCGACGCGCTCGGCGCCGCGTCCTTCAACTTCCGCGTTCAGGATGCCCCGGATACGCCGATCGCCCTGTCGCTGTTCGACGCTGACGCGAACACTTTCATCTCCCGCATTGCGGACGGCGACACAATCGACTTCTCGCTGGTCGAGGGCCGGTCGCTGACGATGGTGGCCGCAGCCACCGCCGGCGGCGCGCTCGAGGGGAAGGTCGGGAGCATGGCGATGGACCTTGACGACGGCGCGGTCACCGCGCTGGAGAGCTTCGAGCCTTACGCGCTGTTCGGCGACAATGGTCGCGACTTCGGCGATAATCTGGGGATCGATCTGAAGGGCGGGATCACGCTGGCGAGCGGCGCCCACCGGATCGAGATCGACGTTTTCGACGGAGATTTCGGCAGGGGCGCGGCGCTCGGCGACTTCTCCTTCGACTTCGCCTTGGCCTGAGGACACGTCTCCAACCGGGCGTGCGACTGCCCCCCCGGCGATCCTGCGCCATGTCCAGGCGCAGGATCGCCTTCGCGATCGAACGGGGCGCCCCGCGCGCCCCGATCCGCCCTCTCGATGCGTGGCTGACGCGGGGCGCCATCGCTCCCAAGGGCTTGGGCGGCCGGCCGGGGCGGACGCCTCCGCTCACGGGCGGAGATGCGGCGCCTGTCGGCCCTACTTCGCCCTTTTCTTCGCGGCTCGCACCCACCCGCCCGGCGTCAGGGAACGATCACGCGCCGACCGGCGGCGCGGCGGTTCCGGCAGGCGTATGACACGGCGGCGACGCCATTCCGGCGATGAGTCACCGTCCCGTCGGCGATCAGCGCCGACATCGCAGGCTTTGGCTGAATAACGGTGATGGGCGCGATCATGCGGCGCGGGTCTGAGGGTCGGGGTCTGGCGGCGCCGGCGCTATTATCGGCCTTGGCGGCAGACCGGCGGGAAAACCGTCCGACAGCGCCCAAAGGCGCGCGGCCCCGCAGCGCCACGCCACCAGCGCAGCCTCGCCCGAGCGCTCGCGCAGCATCCGGCAGAGCTGACCGCAGACATAGTCACTCGGTCCTGCCGGTCGCTGCGCCGGTCGCGACCATCCGCTTCGCGCGCACCCCCACTAGTCACGCCGGATTGAAACGTCCCGGCTCTCCAATCAATGCCGGAAATGCCGCATCCCCGTAAACACCATCGCCAACCCCCTTGCGTCGGCGGCGGCGATCACCTCGGCGTCGCGGATCGAGCCGCCGGGCTGGATGATCGCGGTGGCGCCCGCCTCCGCCGCCGCCTCCAGCCCGTCTGCGAAGGGGAAGAAGGCGTCGGACGCGACCACCGAGCCGACGGCGGGGCTTTGGCTCAGGCCCAGCGTCTCGGCCATATCCTGCGCCTTGCGCGCGGCGATGCGGGTGCTGTCCACGCGGCTCATCTGGCCCGCGCCCACGCCGACGGTGGCGCCATCCTTGGCATAGACGATGGCGTTGGATTTCACATGCTTGGCGACGGTCCAGGCAAAGCGCAGGTCGGTCATCTCCGCCTCGGTCGGCGCGCGCTGCGTCACCACCGTCACCGCGTCGAGCAGCACGGCGTCGCGGTCCTGCGCCAGCCAGCCGCCCGCGACCTGCTTGAACGCCAGCCCCGGCGCGGCGGGGTCGGGCATGGCGCCGGTCAGCAGCAGGCGCAGCGCGGGCTTGGCGGCGAAGGCGGCGAGCGCCTCGTCGTCTGCGCCGGGCGCGATCACCACTTCGGTGAAGATCTGCGTGATGAGGCGGGCGGCGGCGCCGTCGAGCGGGCGGTTCATCGCCACGATGCCGCCGAACGCCGACGTGCGGTCGCAGTCCAGCGCGCGGGCGTAGGCCGCCGCCGCGTTGTCGCCCAGCGCCGCGCCGCAGGGGTTGGCGTGCTTGACGATCACGCAGGCGGGGCCGTCGGTGAACTCGGCGACGGCTTCGAACGCCGCGTCGGTGTCGCCGATGTTGTTGAAGCTGAGTTCCTTGCCCTGAAGCTGACGGGCGGAGGCCACGCCGGGGCGGTTCGAGCCGTCCACATAGAACGCCGCGCGCTGGTGCGGGTTCTCGCCATAGCGCATCGGCTGGCGCAGCACGCCCGCCATCGCGCGGCGGCGCGGCGTCTCCAGCCCCGCGTAGCCCGCCATCCAGCGGCTCACGGCGGCGTCATAGGCGGCGGTGCGGGCGTAGGCCTCCGCCGCCAGCCGCCGCCGCAGCGCCAGCGTGGTCCCGCCATGCGCCTCAAGCTCGGCCAGCACGGCGGCGTAGTCCTCGGGGTCCA
>CAZOZE010000139.1:0-10534 GCA_964584215.1 uncultured Rhodobacterales bacterium | reverse complement strand
TGAACGCATCGGCTTCGCCAAAGGGCGCCACAACCATGCCCATGCCGCTCAGAATGGTCTCGGTGTCATCCTGCGAATAGCCCTTGTCTATCATCCGCGACGCCGCTTCGGCCACGTTCACGGCGCACACGTTCGCTCCGGCGATGCGCGGCGCCACGGTTTCACCGCCGTCCTCGCCGAAGACGACGGCGAGGATCGCGGATGAGTCGAGAACGACGCTCACTCCTCGCCCCACAGCGCGCGCCGCTCGGCAAGGAACTCATCGACCACCGACTCACCGGGGCGCTTCAGCGTCCGGGCGATCTTCTGCGCCTTGCGGACCGCCGCCATCGGCGAGATGAGGCGCAATTCGCCGTCGCGCACCGACGCCGTCACCCGTCCGTCAGCCCCCAGCATCATCGCGGCGCGCAGTCCTGCGGGTATGACGATCCTGCCATCCGGCGCCACATGGAGCGGAACGAACGCGCTTTCGCAGTCGGCGGCCTCACCAACCGATCCGTCATCGCCTGCATAGGGCGCCGCCCGCTCGGCGAAGCCCGCTGGCGGCGTTCTGTCGCTTTTCGCCGCCTTCAGCTTGTCCGCCTCCAGCGTGTTTCTGACGTGCTGGTATCGGATGCCGAGAAAACGCGCGATGTCGGCGCGCGCGTGACCACGCGCTGCGAGCGCCCTTATCTTGTCGGCTTTGGTGCGCAATCCGGCGACAGCGTGATCCATCTGTTCCTCTGCGGCAGCCATGGCCACCCCCATTTTGGGTAGGTAGTTACCGGGTCATTATATAGTAACTACCTATTTAAATCACCAGCGGCGTCACCTACCCCGCCGCCCCAACCAACTCCCGCCCGATCAGCATCCGCCGGATCTCCTGCGTGCCGGCGCCGATCTCATAGAGCTTGGCGTCGCGCAGCAGGCGTTCGGCGGGATAGTCGCGGGTGTAGCCGTTGCCGCCCAGCGCCTGGATCGCCTCCAGCGCGACTTGGGTCGCGCGGTCGGAGGCGAACAGCAGGCAGCCCGCCGCGTCCTGCCGCGTGGTCTGGCCCCGGTCGCAGGCCTGCGCCACCGCATAGACATAGGCGCGGCTGGCGTTCATCGCCGTGTACATGTCGGCGATCTTGCCCTGCATCAGCTGGAACTCGCCGATCGGGCGGCCGAACTGCCGTCGCTCGCGCACATAGGGCATCACCACGTCCATGCAGGCCGCCATGATGCCCAGCGGCCCGCCCGCCAGCACCACGCGCTCATAGTCGAGGCCCGACATCAGCACGCGGACGCCGCGCCCCTCCTCGCCGAGCACGTTCTCGAACGGCACTTCGCAGTCCTCGAAGATCAGCTCGCAGGTGTTGGAGCCGCGCATCCCCAGCTTGTCGAGCTTGGGGCCGGTGGAAAAACCCTTCATCCCCTTCTCGACGAGGACCGCCGTGATGCCCTTCGCGCCCGCCTCGGGGTCGGTCTTGGCGTAAACCACCAGCGTGTCGGCGTCCGGCCCGTTGGTGATCCAGAACTTCGAGCCGTTCAGCACATAGGCCGCGTTGCGCTTTTCCGCGCGCAGCGTCATCGACACCACGTCCGAGCCCGCGCCCGGCTCGCTCATCGCCAGCGCGCCGACGTGTTCGCCGCTGATGAGTTTCGGCAGATATTTCGCGCGCTGCTCCGGCGTGCCGTTCAGCGTGATCTGGTTGACGCAGAGGTTGGAGTGGGCGCCGTAACTCAGCCCCACCGAGGCGGAGGCGCGGCTGATCGCCTCGACGCAGACGCAATGCGCCAGATAGCCCATGCCCGCGCCGCCGAATTCCTCCGGCGCGGTGACGCCGAGCAGCCCCATCGCGCCCATCTCGCGCCACAGATCGCGGGCGAAGGCGTTGTCGCGGTCGATCTCGGCGGCCAGCGGCGCAATGCGCTCCTGCGCGAAGCGGTGGACCGCATCGCGCAGCGCCTCGATATCGTCGCCCAGCGCGAATCCCATGCCTGCGGTGAACATCGCCAGAACCCTCCCGGTCAGACCCGCCGCAGGGTAATCGAACGAGCGTTCAGTTCAAGCGATGATCACCCGCGTCCGACATACGGCATCCTGGTCGCCATGATGGTGATGGTCTGCACGTTCACGTCCAGCGGCAATGCGGCCATCCGCACCACCGCGTCGGCGACGTGGCGCACGTCCATCACCGGCTCGACCTTCAGCGTCCCGTCGGCCTGCGGCACGCCCCTGGTCATCGCCTGCGTCATGTCCGAAGCCGCGTTGCCGATGTCGATCTGGCCGCAGGCGATGTCGTAGGGGCGCCCGTCGAGCGAGAGCGTCTTGGTCAGCCCGGAAATCGCATGTTTCGAGGCGGTGTAGGGGACCGAGCCAATGCGCGGCGTATGCGCCGAGATCGAGCCGTTGTTGATGATCCGCCCGCCCTGCGGGCTCTGCGCCTTCATCATGCGGAACGCGCCGCGCGCGATCAGGAAGGCGCCGTCGAGGTTCACCGACAGCACGCGCCGCCAGTCCGCCCAGGCGACATCGCCGGTCTCGGTGGCGGGCAGCGCGGCGCCGGCGTTGTTGAACACCGCGTCCAGCCGCCCGAACACTGCTGCGATACGGTCGAACAGCGCATCCACCGACGCCTCGTCGGTCACGTCGCAGGCTGCGGCCAGCGCGCGGTCGCCATGCGGCGCGGCGACCTCGGCCAGCTTGTCGGCGCGGCGCGCGGCCAGAACCACCTTCGCGCCCGCCGCCAGAAAAGCCTCCGCCGTCGCGCGGCCGATGCCCTGGCTGGCGCCGGTGACCAGCACGATCTTGTCCTGAAAGCTCACAATCTTTCCCCCGGTTTGGCGGGACCGCCGCGCGCGATGCGGCGGTCCGCCCGGTCACCTTAGCGTTGCAGCGCGCCGTCGCCAGACAAGCGGAACGGCTTCTGCTCCAGCGCGTTCAGTTCATCGGGCGACATCTGGTCGTTGGCGACCGGGATGCGGCCCAGGAACACCAGCGGCAGATCTTCCGCGCGGCCCTCCAGGTGGCGCTTCACCGCTTCCGCCGCCGCTCGCGCCCCGCGCTTTGAGCGCCGAAGATCATGCCGGGCGCGGCCCTGCCGCCGGTCATCGTCTCCTCCCGTCATCCTGTTTGATATCTATAACAGTCCGGGGGCCGCTCGGCGCGCTGTCAACAAAATCGCCTCACCCGCCCGGCGCGTCAGCATGCGCGTTGACAGCGTCTTGATAGCGATACCATACTTTTACTTGGGAGCAACTCCGGCGACGCCGTAAATCGCGATCTTCACTCGCTGTCGACAATCGCGCCCGCGCTGAAAAGGAATCAGGGCTTGGACGACACACAGCCTGCATCCCCGCCCGCCGCGCCGCCGCGCCGCCCGACCATGAGCGACGTGGCCCGCGCCGCCGGGGTTTCGCCGATGACGGTGTCGCGGGCGCTGCGCGGCGACCCGACCGCCGCCCCCGCCACCCGCGCCCGCATCGTCGCCATCGCCGACGAGCTGGGCTATGTCCTCGACGCCTCCGCCGCCGCGCTGTCGTCGCGCCGCTCCGGCTTCATCGCGGTCACGCTGCCGTCGCTGAACAACGCGAACTTCGCCGACACCCTGCGCGGGCTGACCGAGGGGCTGGCGGCGACGCCACTGCAGATCCTGCTCGGCTACACCGATTACAACACTGCGGAGGAGGAGCGGCTGATCGCCTCGCTGCTGCGCCGTCAGCCCGAGGCGGTCGTGGCGACAGGCGGCGCCCACACGCCGCGCGCCCGGCGCCTGCTGGCCGGCGCCGGGATCCCGGTGATCGAGATGTGGGATCTGCCCTCCGACCCGATCGGCCACGTCGTCGGCTTCTCCAACGCCGAAGCCTCGGCGCTGATGGTGCGCCGCCTGCACGACAAGGGCTATCGCGCGATGGGCTTTCTGGGCGTCGCCACCACACGCGACACGCGCGGCGGCGACCGGCTGCGCGGCTTTCGCTGCGCGCTGGCCGCGCTGGACCTCTCGCCGCATCGCGTGGTCGAGGTCGGCGCGCCGCCGGTGACCATGGCGCAGGGCGCCGAGGCGATGGCGCAAATGGTCACGCGGTTTCCCGACGTGGACGCGGTGCTTTGCGTCTCGGACCTCTCGGCGATGGGCGCGCTGCACGAAGCGCGCGCGCGCGGCCTGCGCGTGCCGCAGGATGTGGCGGTGGCGGGCTTCGGCGATTTCGACCTCGCCGCCTACACCCTGCCCGCGCTGACCACGATCAACGTGGACGCGCACGAGATCGGCCGTCAGGTGGCGCAGGTCGCGCTCGGCGCCATCGGGCCGCAGCCCGCCGACGCCGCGCCGCAGCGGCTGAGGACCGCGATCCGCATTGTCGAGCGCGAGAGCGCCTGAGCCGGCGCGCCCGGCGATCGCGTCCGGCGCTCGAACCGCCTGCGGGATCGGGACTGCGCGCCCGCCAGGCCCTCGCGCGCCGATCTTGAGCCGCGCCGACGCCGCCGCCCTTGACCCGCGCCCGCAGGCGCCGTCAGACAAGGGGCGACGGCCCGCACCGGGCGCAACCAGAGACCGCCCATGCCCCTCGCCGACCTGCGCCGCCGCCTGCGCGATCCGGCCACGGACCTCGGCCTGATCCGCCGCTTGTTCGTCGAGAACGGTCGCGCCTATCTGCGCCGCTATCTGCTGGCGTTCGCGTTCATGGCCATGGCGGCGGGGGCGACGGCGGCCAGCGCCTGGATCATGCGCGACGTGATCAACGAGATCTTCGTCAACCGCCGTGAGGACATGGTGGCGCCCATCGCGCTGGCGGTGGTGGCGATCTTCATCGTCAAGGGCGCATCCAGCTATGGCGCTTCGGTGATCCTGTCGCGCATCGGCGCCAGCATCGTCGCGCGCATCCAGATGCGCATCGCCGACAACGTGCTGGCGCAGGGCATGGACTTCTACGACGGCGCCGTGACCGCTCAGCTCACCACGCGGCTGTCGCACAACGCCGAGGCCGCGCGCGACCTGATCAACAGCCTCGCCACCTCCGCCGGGCGCGACGCGCTGTCGGTGATCGCGCTGGCGGCGGTGATGGTGGCGCAGGACCCGGCGATGGCGGGGCTGGCGCTGCTGGTGGCGCCGCCCGCCGTGCTGGGCGTGGGCAAGCTGGTCAAGCGGGTGAAGAAGCTCGCGAAACAGGAATTCGCGTCGCTCGCGCGCATCGTCGAGGTGATGAACGAGGTCGTGCGCGGCGTGAAGGTGGTGAAGGCCTTCGCCATGGAGGACAAGCTGCGCGGCGACCTGCACGCCGCGATCCGCGACGTGGAGCGCCGCTCGGTCGGTATCGCCCGGCTCAACGCGCTGTCGGGGCCGCTGATGGAGACGCTGGGCGGCGTCGCGGTGGCGGTGGTGATCCTCTACGCAGGCTACGCCGTGATCGGCCGTGGCGGCGACGCGGGCGCGTTCTTCGCCTTCCTCACCGCCTTTCTGATGGCCTATGAGCCCGGCAAGCGGCTGGCGCGGCTCAACGTGAGCCTGCAAAACAGGCTGATCGGCGTGCGGCTGCTCTATGAGCTGCTCGACACCGCGCCGACGATGACCCAAGCGCCGGGCGCCGCGCCGCTGAGGGTGCGCGAGGGGCGGGTCCGGTTCTACGCGGTCAGCTTCGCCTATCGCGGCGCGCCGGCGCTGCGCGAGCTGAGCTTCGAGGCGGCGCCGGGCCGGGTGACGGCGCTGGTCGGGCCGTCGGGCGCGGGCAAGTCCACCGTGTTCAGCCTGATCGCGCGGTTCTATGACCCCGATGCGGGCGCGGTGGAGATCGACGGTCAGGACCTGCGCGGCGTCACGCTGGCCTCGCTGCGCGCGCAGGTGGCGCTGGTGGGGCAGGACACGTTCCTGTTCTCGGCCAGCGTACGCGACAACATCCGCTTCGGGCGCCCGGACGCGACCGACGCCGAGGTGATGGCCGCCGCAAGCGCCGCCAACGTGACCGATTTCGCCGGGGCGCTGCCGCAGGGCTTCGAGACGCAGGTCGGCGAAGCGGGCGGCAGGCTGTCGGGCGGTCAGCGCCAGCGCGTCGCCATCGCGCGCGCCATGCTGCGCGACGCGCCGATCCTCCTGCTCGACGAGGCGACCTCGGCGCTCGACGCGGAATCGGAGGCCGCCGTGCAGCAGGCGCTGGAGCGGCTGATGCGGGGCCGCACCACGCTGGTGATCGCCCATCGCCTCGCCACCATCCGCAACGCCGACGCGATCCTGGTGATGCGCGACGGCCGCATCGAGGAGAGCGGCAGCCACGCCGCGCTGGTGGCGCAAAGCGGCCTCTACAGCCGCCTGCACGCCCTGCAGTTTCGCGACGCGCCCGATCCCGCGCCGCCCGATCCCGCGCCCTGACGCCAGCGCGCCGCCGCCGCAACCCTTCTCGGCCCCTCTCCCGCCCGCGGCGCCTGCCGACACCCGCGCCGCGATGGGGCGGGGAACCCCGCAGGCGGCCGGGCGGGGGCGGCGGCGGCGGTGATCGTCCTGCGCTCACCACTCTGCGCCAAACGTCTCCGCCACGTCGCGCGCTTGCGCCTGCGTCAGCATCACCGGATTGCAGCCGCGCAGCAGCAGCGCCAGCCGCGCGGTCTCCTCCAGCTCCTCGATGGCGTAAACCGCCGCCTCAAGGTCCTTGCCCGCCACCACCGGCCCGTGATTGGCCAGCAGCACCGCCGCGCGCCTGCCCGCCAGCCCGCGCACCGCGTCGCCCATCGCCGGGTCGCCGGGCCGGAAATAGGGCAACAGCTTCACCCGCCCCAGCCGCATCACCGAATAAGCGGTCAGCGGCGGCAACGCGCAGTCGGAGTCGGTCTCGGGCAGCATCGACAGCGCCACCGAATGGGTGGAATGCAGATGCGCCACCGCCCCCGCACCGGCGCGGGTCTCGTAGAAGGCGCAGTGCAGCGCCATCTCCTTGGTCGGCGCGTCGCCGCCGATCAGCCTCCCTGCAGCATCCAGCCGAGACAGCCGCGCGGGGTCGAGCGCCCCCATGCTCGACCCCGTGGGCGTGACCAGCAGCCCGCCGTCCGGCGTGCGCGCCGAGATGTTGCCCGAGGCGCCGCCGGTCAGCCCGCGCTCGAAGATCGAGCGCGCGAAGCGGCAGATCGCCTCGCGCAGCCGCGCCTCCGCGCTCACCGGCGCCCCCCGCAGCGCAGCGCATCCCCCGTCATCCCGCCGCCCTCGCTTGACCTGCCTCCGCCCGGAGGCTATCGCAGCGGCGGTCGAGCCGGTAGCTCAGTTGGTAGAGCATTCGACTTTTAATCGAATGGCCGTGGGTTCGAGTCCCACCCGGCTCACCAGTGCTTTGCGGCGCTTGGCACTGCTGCGCATCGTTGGTCGCGCCCGTGCTCGACACCTGCTTAGCGGGATGCGAGACCCGAACGCCAAATCGACCGGGCGCCGATGGTTCCGGGGCCCGGGTTTTTCTTTTCGGAAAAGCGTTGCGCCGAGAATCACGACGCCGCCCGGATCGCTCCAACGGATGTCAGGCGCACGGCTACGGTGCTGCGACGAAACCGGCGGGATGTGGCGGTGGCCGGCGGCAAGTCCGGATCGCGCGAGGCGACACTCAATATTCTCAAGATGCACGCGAGTGTGAAAGATGGCCGAGGCGCATTGCCCCGCCGGGGCGGATCCGGATGCACGGGATCAGACGCCCTGCAGGCGGTCGGTGTGAGGTGCAGGAGGATCTCGGCACAGTGTTCTCAGGATTTTTTCAATCGACACATGTGCTCATTTGCGACCCTTCGACGTATTGGTGAACCGGACGATTGCGGCGAAAAATAAGTCACCGCCAGCAGCGCCCGCGCGACGCGGGCCACGGTCGATCTCGAGGCTGGGTGCCGACCCCGCTGCGCTCGCCCGCCGCCTGACACGGGCGCTGCGCCTGATCCGCGCGCGGCGCCGCTGCTCCGGAAGGGCTGCGGCCATAGGGCGCGCGCGGCGCCTGCTTGCCCGTTGCAGCCGCATAACATAATATTGTTCATATATCGCGCAATACGCACTATACTTACACGAGAAACTTTCCAGCCCTGCTATCGGAGGATTCGCCCCGTGTTGTGGAGCCTGACCTATATCAGCCGCGCCATGGTGGACCGGCACTCGGTCGATATTCTCGACATCGCCCGCGCCTCGATGCGCAACAACGCCGCGCTCGGCCTTACCGGTGCGCTCTACTTCGACGACCGGCAGTTCTATCAGGTGCTTGAGGGCGAGCGCGAACGGCTGCGCGAGATGTTCGAGCGCATCCGGCGCGACACGCGGCACAGCGACGTGGTGCTGCTACATGAGGGTGAAATCACGCGCCCGCAGTTTCCGGAATGGAGCATGAAGTTCATCGACGGCGGCTGGGTGCCGCGCAGCCGCGAGAATTTCGCCTACGATTCGCTGCGCGCCGCCCCGCCCGAGGCGCTGATGGCGCGGCTTCAGGAACTGCGCACCTACTGAGGCCGGGCCGCGCCTGAAGCGCTCGCCCCCGCCTCGCTTCGCCCCCGCCGACCCATTGCGGCGTGGCGACCCCGGCAGGAATCGAACCTGCAACCTGCGGATTAGAAGTCCGCTGCTCTATCCGGTTGAGCTACGGGGCCTGTCTCGGCGTCAGTGCGTCCAGGCGGCGCGGCGCTCGGTGGCGAAGTTGGCGCCGTAGCCCCTGGGGCGGATCACCGGCTTGCGCTTTTTCGGCTCCAGCACCTGATAGGCGAGCTTGTGGCGCGTCGCGTAGTCCTCCGCCGCCTCGCGCGTCTCGAAGCCGAGCCGCACCTGGCCGTTCATGTCGGCGGAGCCGGTCCAGCCCATCAGCGGGTCGATGGTCCTGCGGCTTTCGGGGGTGAACTCCAGCACCCAGCCATGCGTTTTCGCCTGGCCGGAGGTCATCGCGCTTTTCGCTGGCTGATAGATCTTCGCAAACATCGCCAAACCCCTTATCTGACCTTGCGGTGTATCGCCCATTCCGCCGCGCGGCTCAAGCGCGCTGGACAGGCGCGGCGGCGCCTCTATCGTCACATCGTCCGCCGAGGGAGACCGCCCCGATGACCGTCGATACGCTCGTCACCGTGCCGCAAAAGCCCGCCCGCCGCGACAAGCTGGAGGGTGGCGTGCGGCTGGAGATGGTCTCGCCGTTCCAGCCGGCCGGCGACCAGCCGCGCGCCATCGCGGAACTGGCCGAGGGGATCGCGGCGGGCGAGCGCGACCAGGTGCTGCTCGGCGCCACCGGCACCGGCAAGACCTACACGATGGCCAAGGTCATCGAGGCCACCCAGCGCCCGGCGATCATCCTGGCGCCCAACAAGACGCTGGCGGCGCAGCTCTACGGTGAGTTCAAGAGCTTCTTTCCCAACAACGCCGTCGAGTATTTCGTCAGCTACTACGACTATTACCAGCCAGAGGCCTATGTGCCGCGCTCCGACACCTTCATCGAGAAGGAAAGCCAGATCAACGAACAGATCGACCGGATGCGCCACGCCGCCACAAGGTCGCTGCTGGAGCGCGACGACGTGATCATCGTCGCCTCGGTGTCCTGCATCTACGGCATCGGCGCGGTCGAGACCTATGGCGCGATGACGCAGGATCTGATCGTCGGGCGCAGCTATGACCAGCGCGCGGTGATGCGCGAACTGGTGGCGCAGCAGTATCGCCGCAACGACGCCGCCTTTGCGCGCGGCGCGTTCCGGGTGCGCGGCGACAGCCTGGAGATCTGGCCCGCGCACATGGAGGACCGCGCGTGGCGGTTGAGCTTTTTCGGCGAGGAGCTTGAGAGTATTCACGAATTCGATCCGCTTTTGGGAGAGCGCACCGCCGATCTCAAGCAAGTGCGGGTTTACGCCAACAGCCATTACGTCACGCCGCGGCCGACGCTGAACCAGGCGGTCAAGCTGATCCGCGAGGAATTGCGCGTGCGGCTGAAGCAGTTCGAGGCGGAGGGCAAGCTGCTGGAGGCGCAGCGCATCGAACAGCGCACCAATTACGACATCGAGATGATGGAGGCGACCGGCTCCTGCAACGGCATCGAGAACTATTCGCGCTATCTCTCGGGCCGCCAGCCGGGCGAGCCGCCGCCGACGCTGTTCGAATACATCCCCGACAACGCGCTGGTGTTCGCCGACGAAAGCCACGTCAGCGTGCCGCAGATCGGCGGCATGTATCGCGGCGACTATCGGCGCAAGTTCACGCTGGCGGAATACGGTTTTCGCCTGCCCTCCTGCATGGACAACCGCCCGCTCAAGTTCGAGGAGTGGGACGCGATGCGCCCGCAGTCGATCTTCGTCTCCGCCACGCCGGGCAAGTGGGAGCTGGAGCGATCGGGCGGCGTGTTTGTCGAACAGGTGATCCGCCCCACCGGCCTGATCGACCCGCCGGTGGAGATCCGCCCGGTCAAGATGCAGGTGGACGACCTGCTCGACGAGATCCGCAAGGTCGCCAAGGAGGGCTATCGCGCGCTGGTCACGGTGCTGACCAAGCGGATGGCGGAGGACCTTACGGAATACCTGCACGAACAGGGGGTTCGGGTGCGCTACATGCACTCCGACATCGACACCATCGAACGCATCGAGATTCTGCGCGACCTG
>CAZOZE010000138.1:0-15021 GCA_964584215.1 uncultured Rhodobacterales bacterium | reverse complement strand
GGTCGAGATCACGTGGCTGATGATGCCGAAGCCGGGCACCACCAGAATATACACCTCCGGATGGCCGAAGAACCACAGGATGTGCTGATACAGCACCGGGTCGCCGCCGCCCGCGGGGTCGAAGAACGTGGTGCCGAAGTTTCGGTCGGTCAGCAGCATGGTGATCGCGCCCGCCAGCACCGGCAGCGCCAGCAGGATCATGAACGCAGTCACGAAGATCGACCAGGCGAACAGCGGCACCTTGAACAACGTCATGCCGGGCGCGCGCATGTTGAGGAACGTGGTGATGATGTTGATCGCGCCGAGAATGGAGGAGGCGCCGGACAGGTGCACCGCGAAGATGGCGAAATCCATCGCCATGCCGGGAGCGCCGGAGGTCGAGAGCGGCGCATAGAGCACCCAGCCGACGCCGCCCCCGCCATCCACGAACACCGCCAGCACGCCCAGCGAGGCGCCGGCAACGAACAGCCAGTAGCTGAGGTTGTTCATGCGCGGGAACGCCATGTCGGGCGCGCCGATCATCAGCGGCATGAAATAGTTGCCGAAACCGCCGAACAGCGCCGGAATGACGACGAAGAACATCATCAGGATGCCGTGGCCGGTCACCACCACGTTCCACAGCTGGCCGTTGGGCGTGCCGTCTTCGGTCAGCATGTACTGGACGCCCGGCTCCATCAGCTCAAGGCGCATGTAGAACGTCATCGCCACCGAGATCGCGCCGAACAGCGCCGCGCTGACGAGATAGAGAATCCCGATATCCTTGTGATTCACCGAGCAGAACCAGCGGGTGAAGAACCCCGGCGCTGCGTGGTGACCATGGGCCGCTGTGGCGTCCGCCATGAACCGCTCCTGCTCGAACTTTTCCCGGCGCCGCTCGTAGCGCCGCACACTTTTTCCGGTTTAGCGCCCCGGCGGCGGCTTCGCAATCGCGCGGGCGCCCCGCCGCGCGGAAAACAACGCATCCCTGCCCGCGCGGCCTGCGCCGCGCGGGCAGGGTGTCGCGTCAGTGCGCGAACTGCGCCAGATAGGCGGCCACGTCCTTGCGGGACTGCTCGTCCTTGAGCTTGTAGGCCATGTTCGACTTGGCCTTCTTGTCGCCGAGCTTCGCCTGCAGATACTTCCGCGGATCGGCGATGTAATCGGCCACCTCGTCCTCGGTCCAGGTAAAGCCGGTCTCGCGCAGCGCCACCAGAGACTTGCTGTAACGTTTGAAGCCGTCGTCATGCGCGGCGGGGCCGCCGATCAGGCCATACTGGTTCGGGCCGGTCTTGCCGCCCTTGACGATGTCCTTGCCATCCTTGTCAACGATGGCGTGACAGGTCTTGCAATTCTTGTTGAAGATCGCCTCGCCCTTGGCGGCGTCGCCCGACGCCTGAGCGGCGCCGCCGAGCAGCGCCAGCGCCATGGCGGAGGAAAGCAGAAACTTCATCGTGTGATCTCCCTTATGGGTCGTCTCGTTTGACGCGCGTCGTGGCGCGCTCGTCGGACGGTTTAGCATGTCGCGGCGCGGGCGCCACAGCCCTGCGGCGGATTCACCCGCGACCGATTGTTTCATCGAACGCGGCGCGCAGGGCGAGGTCGAGGTCGGCCATGGTCGCGGTCACGCCCAGATCGGCGAGGCTGGTGACGCCGTGATCGCCGATGCCGCAGGGCACGATCCCCCGGTAATGTTCAAGATTCGGATCGACGTTGATCGAGACGCCGTGAAACGACACCCAGTGGCGGATGCGCACGCCGATGGCGGCGATCTTGTCCTCGGCGGGGGCGCCGTCCGGCCCCGGCGGGCGCTCGGGGCGCGCCACCCACACCCCCACCCTGCCCGCGCGCCGCTCCCCCCGCACGCCGAGGCGCGCCAGCGCCGCGATCACCCATTCCTCCAGCGACCAGACGAAGCGGCGCACGTCGCGCCCGCGCGTGGTGAGGTCGAGCATCGCATAGGCCACCCGCTGACCCGGGCCGTGGTAGGTGTATTGCCCGCCGCGCCGCGCCTGAAACACCTCGAACCGCTGCGCATCCAGCAGGTCGGCGGGGTTGGCGCTGGTTCCGGCGGTGTAGAGCGGCGGATGCTCCAGCAGCCAGACCAGTTCCTCCGCGTCGCCGCTGCGGATCGCCGCGACGCGCGCCTCCATCGCCGCCAGCGCCTCGGGATAGGCTACGGCTGCGTCGCTTGTCAGCCACCGCATCGCGCGCGCCCCGTCGCTGCAAGGCTTGTGCGCAAGGGGCCTTCACAAGCCGCAAACCCTTCGCTATATCCCGCCGCCAGTGCGGTCGTGGCGGAATTGGTAGACGCGCAGCGTTGAGGTCGCTGTGGGGCAACCCGTGGAAGTTCGAGTCTTCTCGACCGCACCATCATTCCTCGGTCATGTCAGCCGATTGCGCCCGCCCCGGCCTTGAGCGCCGGATGCGCGCCGTCAGCAACAGCACCGGCGCCAGCCCGACGAGAACGATCACCAGCGCGGGCGTCGAAGCCTGCTCCAGCCGCTCGTCCGACGCCAGCCGGTAAGCCTGCACCGCCAGCGTGTCGAAGTTGAACGGCCGCATGATCAGCGTGGCGGGCAGCTCCTTCATCGTGTCCACGAACACGATCAGCGCGGCGGTCAGCAGCGCGCCGCGCAGGATCGGCGCGTGCACCCGGCGCAGCGCGCCCATCGGCCCCTGCCCCAGCGCGCGCGCGGCGTGGTCCATCGAGGGCGTGATCTTGCCGAATCCCGCCTCCACCGTCTGCAGCGCCACCGCCATGAACCGCACCAGATAGGCGAACAGCAGCACGCCGACCGAGCCGGTCAGCATCAGCCCGGTCGAGACCCCCAGCGCCTGCCGCGCCCAGGCGTCCACGGCATTGTCCACCGCCGCCAGCGGGATCAGCACCCCCACCGCGATCACCCCGCCGGGAATGGCGTAGCCCATGGTGGCGACGCGGTTGGCCAGCGCCGTCAGCCGCCCCGGCGCCAGCCGCTCGGCGTAGGCCAGCGTCACCGCCGCCGCCACGGTCAGCGCCGCAGCGGCCGTCGCCAGCGTCAGCGAATTGAGCGTGAAGCGCAGATAGCGCGGCCCGAACAGGGCGTGACCGTCCGACAGGCTCATCTGGACCAGCATCGCCAGCGGCGCGACGAAGCCCAGCAGCACCGGCGCCGCGCACAGCGCGCTCGCCGCCCACGCCCGCGGCCCGGCCAGTTCGAACGCCTGAAGATCGGTGAAGCCCGAGGTCGGATGGTATCGCGCCGCCGCCCGCTGGCTGCGCTCCAGCGCCACCAGCGCCAGCACGAACATCAGCAGACAGGCCGAAAGCTGCGCCGCCGCCACCCGGTCGCCCATCGCGAACCACGCGCGATAAATGCCGGTCGCGAAGGTCTGCACGCCGAAATGCGCCACCGTGCCGAAATCCGCCAGCGTCTCCATCAGCGCCAGCGCGACCCCGGTGGCGATGGCGGGCCGGGCCATCGGCAGCGCCACGCGCCGGAACGCCGCCCACGGCCCCAGCCCCAGCGTCCGCGCCACGTCGAAGGCGCGCGCAGACTGTTGCAGGAACGCCGCGCGCGACAGCAGATAGACATACGGATACAACACCAGCGTCAGCATCAGCGCCGCGCCCCACAGCGAGCGCACCTCGGGGAACCAGTAGTCGCGCGGTCCCCAGCCGAAGGCCGCGCGTAGCGCGCTTTGCACCGGGCCGGGGTGGTCGAGCAGCGCGGTATAGGCATAGGCGATCACATAGGCGGGAAACGCCAGCGGCGCCGCCAGCGCCCACTCGAACATCCCGCGCCCTGGAAAGCGGCACATCGTCACCAGCCATGCGCCGCCGACGCCCAGCAGCGTCGCGCCCGTCGCCACCAGCGCGCCGATCGCCAGCGTGTTGCCGACATAGACCGGCAGCACGGTGTCGAGCATGTGCCGCCAGCCGCCCTGGCTTTGCTGGGTCAGCGCCAGCAGCACGCCGAGGATCGGCGCCACCACCAGCGCGGCCAACACGGCGGCCGCGACGCTGAGGCCCGACGGGCGCACGCGCCTGTGCGCGCCGACGTCCGGGGGCGGCGGCGCGGCGGGCCGCCGCTCCGGCGCGGTCGCGTCGGTCATCTGGGAATTCCTGCGCTCATGGCCTGTCACCTAGCGCCCGCGCCGCGACCGCGCAACGGCCCGGCGCGCGCGCCCGCGCGGCGCTCAGCGCGCCGAGACCATCGCCACCATGGCGCGGGGCCGCGCCCGCGCCGGCGCCTCGGTCTCGATCACCAGCCGCGTCGGCAGCCGGGGATCGACCGCCTCCAGCGTCAGCGCCGCCACCCGCATCGCGGGGGCGCCCAGCGCGTGCGGCCCCGCGCCGAGCATCCGGTTGAGCAGCCCGAGCGGATGCAGCGCGAAATCGGTCGGCGTCAGCTGCTCGAAGCGGCTCACCCGCCCATCGGTCAGCGCCGCGCGCGCCAGCACCGCGCCGGTCGCGCCCTGCGCGGCGCCGACGCCCGGCGCCAGATGCGCCGCCGCGTCGAGCGGCGCGTCGCCGCGCAGCGCCGCCAGCAGCCGCGCCGCGTCGGTCAGCCGCGCCGCCAGCCGCCAGGCGACGCCGCGCCCGCGCCGCGCTTCGATCTCGCGCATCAGATCGGCGTCGGCCATGCGCGCCGCGACCCCGGTCTCCGCCGCCGCGCCGTCGATCTCGGCCTCCGCCCAGTCGATCCCGTCCAGCGAATCGCCTGCGCGCCACAGCGGCAGGCTGGCCCTGCCCCAGCGCGCGTCCCAGCGCCGCCAGACATGGTCCATCACCTCCGCCGCCATGGTCGCGCGGTCGCGCATCCAGCGCTCGAACGCGCCGATATGCGCCGGCGGCCCCGCGTCGCCGAAAGCGGCGCGGCTGATCCGATCCGGGTCGGCGTCCTCGGCGTCGAACGGCGCGGGCTCACGCCCCAGCGCGCGCGGCCACGCCACGCAGAACTTGAAGACATGCTCGCGCAGCGCCTCCAGCGCCATGCGCCGCGCCTCGCCGTCGCGCGGCGGCAGGCCGAACGCGGCGCGCGCGGCGGCCTCATGCGCCGCAGGGCAGCTGTCGGCCACCAGCCCCGCGATCCGCGCCGCCTCCTCCGCCGGTTTTCCCGCCAGCATCCGCGCCCAGGAGAGCGGCTGAGGCGCATCGAGCCGGGCGTTCACCGCGCCGTTGCGATGCACCAGCGTGACCGTCAAAGCGCCGCCGTCGATCATGATGAGGTCCTCCGGAAAACGCAGGGCCGGACAACGCAGGCCCCATGAACGCACGTCCCGAAAACGCAGACCGGGCCACGGACCGCCTGTCCGCGCGCCGTCGTAGCTTCGCCGTCCGTCATCTCTCGCATTCCCCGCCAGATAAAAATATCGTGACGCGCGCGCCCCGGCGCCGCTATGCGACTTTCATCGCATGGCGGCCTGGCGCCGTCTGAATTTTTCCCAGCAGTGATATGTATCGCAATGGCTTGGGCGCGGGGCGCGTCAGTCCGCCGCGCCCGGCGCCTCGAACCAGAACACCGACCCGTCGCGCCCGTCGGCGCGCGGCGCCACGCCGATCGCGCCGCCCAGGCCGGTGATGAACTCCCGCGCCACCGCCAGCCCCAGGCCCAGGCCCCCGTGCGCGCGGGTGGCGCTGTCGTCGAGCTGGCGAAACGGCTCGAAGATCGCCTCGCGCATGGCCTCGGGCACGCCCGGGCCGGTGTCGGCGATCTCGAAGCGCAGCCGGCCGGGCGCCACCGACCGCGCCGTGATCCGCACCTCGCCCGAGTCGGTGTATTTCACCGCGTTGCCGACGAGGTTGATCAGCACCTGACGGATGCGCCGCGCGTCGCCGCTAAACGCGCCCGCCGGGCAGACGCGCTCCAGCGCCAGACCCTTGCGCAGCGCGGTGGCGCGCACCGCGTCGAACGCCTCGTCGCACAAGGGCGCCAGCGAAAAGCGCGATTCGCGGACCGGCTCCGTCCCCACCTCCAGCCGCGCCATGGTCAGCACGTCCTCGATGATGCTGAGCAGCGAACGCCCCGACGAGGCGATGGTCTGCAGCCGCGACAGCTTTTCGGGATCGGTCTCGGTGAAGCGCATCAGCTCCGCCATGCCGAGGATGCCGTTCAGCGGCGTGCGGATCTCGTGGCTCATCTTGGCGAGGAACCCCGCCTTCAGCTGCGCCGCCTCCTCCGCCGCGCGCCGCGCCTCGACCAGCGCGGTCACGTCGCTGTTGGCGCCGGTGATGCGCAACAGCCGCCCGTCGGGCGCCCGCTCCAGCGCGGCGCGCGAACGCCACCAGAGATAGCAACCGCTCTTGTGGCGCACGCGATAGGTGATCTCATAGCGGTCGCGCGCGCGCAGATAGCGCGAGACCTCCGCTGTCACCCTGTCGCGATCCTCCGGATGCAGCGCGTTCAGCCAGCTTTCATAGCGGTCGGGGAACTCCTCGGGGCTGTAGCCCAGCATCTCGCGGTTGCGCGCGCTGAAGCTGACGGCGCCGGAGACGAGGTCCCACTCCCATATCCCGTCCGCCGACGCCTCGACCGCAAGGCGATAGCGCCGTTCGCTGCGATCCAGCTGCGCGCGCTGCGCCTTGCGCTCGGTGAGGTCGGTCACGACCGCCACCACAAGGCCCTGACCGCCGCGTTCGAAGTGGCTCAGTTCGACCAGACAGGGATACGAGCCGCCGTCGCGGCGTATCTGGCGGGTGCGCAGCGCCACCTTTTCCTCGGCGCCGCTGGTCAGCGGCGCGATCAGCGCGCGCAGTTGCGCCGCGTCCATGTCGCGCAGCACGTCCGCCGGGGTCAGCGCGCGCAGCGCGGCGTCGTCATAGCCGAGGTTGCGCAGCGCGACGCCGTTCGCCCGCTCGTAACGCAGGGTCCGGGCGTCGAATATCTGGATCTCGTGCGTGACGCTCTCGACCACCGCGCTCAGCAGCGAGGCGTCCTCCAGCGCCGCGCGCAGCGCCTCCTCGCGCCGCTTCGCCTCGGTGATGTCGCGCTGCACCGACAGCCGCAGCGGCGTGGCGGTGGGCCCGACGCACAGCGGCTTTACGGTGAGGTCCACCCAGAACGGCTCACCGTTCTTGCGATAGTTGAGAATTTCGGCGCGCACCGGCTTGTCGGCGTCGCGCTCGGTGAGGATTCGCCTGACTGTCCCGGCGTCGGTCTGCGGCCCGCGCAGGAACGCCGGCGACCGCCCGATGATCTCATCGGCCCTGTAGCCGGTCATCTCCTCGAACTTGGCGTTGCACCAGACGATGGTGGAATCGCGCGGCGGGTCGTCGCGCAGGTCGCCCTCGGTGATCAGGATCGCGTCCTCGGTCAGCGCGCCGAGGCCCGCGACAAGCGCCCCCAGCGCGTTTTCGTCAAGCGCCATGCGCCCGCCCGGCCCGGTCTGCGCGCCCACGGTCCCTCATCCGATACTCCGACTCGATGACGACACCAATACCAGAAACAGCGCCGGAATTCGTGAACGCTTTATTGTTCGGAACGTGTGTGTTTCGTATATCGCGCATCATGAACAATCGGGAAATCCATGCGCCAAATCCGGCGACCGCAATCACATTCCGCAAGATGCACGGGCTTGGCAACGACTTTGTCGTGATCGACGCGCGCGGGCGCGCCGATCCGGTGACGCCCGCGCTGGCGCGGGCGCTGGGCGACCGCCATCGCGGCGTGGGCTTCGACCAGCTTGTGGTGATCGGCGACGCGCAGGACGCCGACGCTGCGGTGACGTTCTGGAACGCCGACGGCTCCACCGCCGGTGCCTGCGGCAACGCCACCCGCTGCGTCGCGGCGCTGATGATGGACGAGAGCGGCGCCGGGCGCCTCACCCTGCGCTCCGCCTTCGGCTTGTTGCCCGCGTGGCGCGCCGCGCAAGGCCAGGTGACGGTGGACATGGGCGCGCCGGTGTTCGACTGGCGCGCCATCCCGCTGGCGCAGGCGGCGAATGTTGACGCCCTGCCGCTCGACGGCGCCCCTTCCGCCGTGTCGATGGGCAACCCGCATTGCGTGTTCTTCGTGGCCGACGCGGACAGCGCGCCGCTTGCGACGCTCGGGCCGCAGATCGAGCGTCATCCGCTGTTCCCCCGGCGCGCCAACGTCGAGTTCGCGCAGATCCTCGACCGCGGCGCCGTGCGCGCGCGGGTGTGGGAGCGCGGCGCGGGCGTCACGCTGGCCTGCGGCTCGGGCGCCTGCGCGATCGTCGCGGCGGGGGTGCGCCGCGGGCTGCTCGACCGCCGCGTGCGGGTGATCCTGGACGGCGGCGCGCTCGACATCGACTGGCCGGAGGGCGCGGGCGTGCGCATGACCGGCCCGGTCGCGCAGGTGTTCGAAGGCGTGCTGTCGCCCGAGTTTCTGGCGGGCGCCGGATGAGCGCGCCGGTGTTCGAGACGCTCGGCTGCCGCCTCAACGCCGCCGAGACCGAGACGATGCGCGTTCTGGCGCGCGACGCGGGGCTGCGCGACGCGGTGGTGGTCAACACCTGCGCCGTGACCGCGACCGCCGAGCGCGCGGCGCGCCAGCGCATCCGCCGCCTGCGCCGCGAACACCCCGGCGCGACGCTGATCGTGACCGGCTGCGCCGCGCAGATCGCGCCGGAGCGCTTCGCCGCCATGCCCGAGGTGGACCGGGTGATCGGCAACGCCGAGAAGCTGCGCGCGCAAACCTGGGCGCCCGACTTCATCGGCGCCGCGCCGCGCGTCAGCGTCGCCGACATCATGGCGGTGCGCGAGACCGCGCCGCACCTGCTCGACGGCTTCGCCAGCCATTCGCGCGCCCATGTGCAGGTCCAGAACGGTTGCGACCATCGCTGCACCTTCTGCGTGATCCCGTTCGGACGCGGCCCGTCGCGGTCGGTCGCGGCGGGCGCGGTGGTCGAACAGATCCGCCGCCTGACGGAACGCGGCTACACCGAGGTCGTGCTGACCGGCGTCGATCTGACAAGCTGGGGCGCCGATCTGCCGGGCCACCCCCCGCTGGGCGATCTGGTCCAGCGCATCCTGCGGCTGGTCCCCGACCTGCCGCGCCTCAGGCTCAGCTCGATCGACAGCGTCGAGGCCGACGCGGCGTTGCTCGACGCGCTGGCCTCGGAGGCGCGCCTGATGCCGCACCTGCACCTCAGCCTGCAATCGGGCGACGACATGATCCTCAAGCGCATGAAGCGCCGCCACAGCCGCGACGACGCGATCGGCTTCTGCGAACGGGTCCGCGCGCGCCGCCCCGACATCGTGTTCGGCGCCGACCTTATCGCCGGTTTTCCCACCGAGACCGAGGCGATGGCCGAGAACTCGCGCAGCCTGATCGCCGCCTGTGGCCTGACATGGCTGCATGTCTTTCCCTACAGCCCACGCCAGGGCGCGCCCGCCGCAAGGATGCCTCAGGTTCCCGCGCCCGAGCGCGCCGCCCGCGCCGCATCCCTGCGCGCCGAGGGCGCGGCGCGCGCCGCCGCCTGGGCCGCCGCGCGCGTCGGCGGGGTCGAAGCTTGCGTGGTCGAAGCGGGCGGCGTCGGGCGCTCCGAGGGCTTCGCGGAGGTGACCCTGACCGCGGCGCAGGCCGCAGCGCCCCGCGGCGCGCTGATCGAGGCCCGCATCGCCGCCGCCGAGGGCGCCCGCCTGATCGCCGCCTGAGCCGCGTCCCCCGCCACCCTTCAGCGAACCGCCTCGCACCGCAGCGGCGCGGGTCTCCTCCGACCGCGCGCGTGCTGGAGGCGACGCGATCTGCGCAGACGGCGCCCGGCGGACCGCCGGCGCCCGCCTCACCCCGCCAGCGCGGGGACCGGCGCGGGGAGCGGCGCGGCGGCGTCGGCCCGGCGCGGCGGCGCGACCAGCAGAATCGCGGGATTGCGCACGCCATGCGCGCGGATCGCCGCCTCCAGCGCGCCGAGGGTGGTCGCGACGCGGCGGGCGTCCGGCGCGCCCGCCCGCTCGACGATGTCCACCGGCGTCGCGGGCGCAGCGCCGCCTGCGATCAGCGCGCGCGCCGTCTCGCCCGCGCGCGCCACGCCCATGTAGATCGCCAGCGTCGCCTCCGCGCGCGCCAGCGCGGCGAAGTCCACCGGCGGCGCGCCGGTCGCGGGGTGACCGGAGACAATCGCCAGCGTGCGCCCCGACGCGCGGTCGGTGAGCGCGCGGCCAAGCTCGGCGGCGGCGGCCGAGGCGGCGGTGACGCCGGGCACGATCTCGGCGGCGAACCCGGCTTCGGCCAGCGCCGCGATCTCCTCGGTCGCGCGGCCGAACACGCCCGGATCGCCGGATTTGAGCCGCACCACGCGCTTGCCCGCGCGCGCGGCGGCGACCAGCAGCCGGTTGATGCGCGCCTGCGACCACGCCGCCACGCCGGGGGTCTTGCCGACGAACACCCGTTCGGCGCCGGACCGGGCGAGCGCCAGCAGTTCGGGGTCCACGAGGCGGTCGTAGAAGATCACATCCGCCTCTTGCAGCCGCCGCACGCCGCGCAGGGTGATCAGGTCGGCGCAGCCCGGCCCCGCCCCCACCAGGCTGATCCGGGCTGTCGGCGAAGGCGAGACATGCGTCATGCGGCGTTCCTCGGGCGCGTGGCGATCAGACGGGCGATCTCGGGACGGCAGGCGCCGCAGTTGGTGCCGGCCAGCAGCGCGCGACCCACCGCCTCGACATCGGCCAGCCCCTGCCCGGCGATGGCGCGCGCGATCACGTTCAGGCCGACGTCGAAACAGGCGCAGAGCGTCGGGCCGGGATCGGGCGTCTCGCCGGGACCGCGTCCCGCCAGCAGCGCGGCGCGGTCGGGCGCCGCGTCCGACAGCGCCGCCGCCAGCCATGCGCGCGAGGCGGGCACAGGCCCCCGACCGGCGAAGAACGCGCCGACCAGTCGGCCCGCATCATCCAGAAACGCAGCGCGGAACGCGCCGGAGGCGGCGTCGCTGAAGGCGAGCGGCTCGGCCTGCGACCCTGCGCCGACCAGCGCGCGGGCGAAGCCGATCCAGTCGTCGGGCGGCGCGTCGCCCGCAAGTTCGACGCTCCAGCCCGCCTTGCGGCGCGCGCGCGCCCAGTAGGCGCAGCCTTGCGGCCATTCTTCCGGCTCCGGCCGCGCGCGCGACACCGCAAGCCCGCGCCACGCGGCGGCGAAGCGGCGGGCCGAGACGGCGGCGCTCTTGAGCGCGGGCTGGCCGGAGACCGGGTCGCATGCGGCGACGATCAGCCCGCCGATGCGCCCTGCGGGCGCGGTCTCGGCGGTCCAGTGCATCGGCGCGAACAGCGCGCCCTCGGCCACGCGGTCGGTGACCAGCGCGGGCAGGATGGCGCGCCCCGCCTCCCCGCGCAATTCGACCAGCTCGGCGGGCGCCACGCCAAGGCGGCCGGCGTCGGCGGGATTGATCTCGACGAAGGGCTCGGCGACATGCGCCGACAGCCGCGCCGACAGGCCGGTGCGCGTCAGGGTGTGCCAGTGGTCGCGGACCCGGCCCGTGTTGAGCGTGAAGGGCAGCCCGGCGGGTTTGGCCGATACCGGCGCGCAGGGCGTCGGCGCGGCGCGGGCGCGCCCGTCGGCGGTGAAGAAACCGCCTTCCGCGAAAAAACGCTCCCGCGATGGGCCGTTCGCCGGGGCGGGCCAGCGAAACGGCCGCATCGCGGCATAGTCCGCATCCGAACACCCCGCCCAGGCCGAGATGTCGAAGTCGCGCCCGGCGACGCCCGACAGGGCGGCGTGCTCGGCGAACACCGCCGCCGGGCCGTCCCAGGCGAAAGCCTCCGCCCAGCCCATCCGCGCCGCGACGTCCGCGAGGATGCGCCAGTCGGCGCGCGCTTCGCCCGGCGGGGGCAGGAACGCGCGCTGGCGCGAGATCGTGCGGTCGGAATTGGTGACGGTTCCCGCCTTCTCGCCCCACGCCAGCGCAGGCAGGCGCACATGGGCGAAGCGCGCGGTGTCGGCGCGCGCGCTGACCTCGGAGACGACCACGAACGGGCAGGCCGCCAGCGCGGCGCGCACCGCTTCGCCCTCGGGCAGGCTGACGGCGGGGTTGGTCGCGATGATCCAGAGCGCGCGCACCCGCCCGTCGCCGACCGCGCGGAACAGATCCACCGCCTTCAGGCCGGGGCGCTGCGCGATGCGCGGACTGTTCCAGAACGCCTGCACGCGGGCGCGGTGTTCGGGGTTGGCGATGTCGAGATGGGCGGCGAGCAGGTTGGCCAGCCCGCCGACCTCGCGCCCGCCCATCGCGTTGGGCTGGCCGGTGACCGAGAACGGCCCCATGCCGGGCCGCCCGATCCGCCCGGTGGCGAGGTGGCAGTTGATGATGGCGCCGACCTTGTCGGTGCCGTCGGCGGACTGGTTGACGCCCTGGCTCCACAGCGTCGCCACGCGGCCGGTCCGCGTCCATTCGGCGTAGAACGCCGCGACATCGGCTTGCGCCAGGCCGGTGAGACGCGCCACCGCCGCCGGCGTCAGCGCGGCGGCGGCGGCGAGCGCCGCGTCCAGCCCCGCCACATGCGCGGCGGCATAGGCGTCGTCGATGGCGCCCGCGCTCCCGATCCAGTTCAGCAGCCCAGCGAACAGCGCGACGTCAGCCCCGGGCGCGATGGCGAGATGAACGTCGGCCAGCGCGCAGGTGGCGGTGCGGCGCGGGTCGATCACCACCACGCGCATCGCCGGCCGCGCCGCCTTCGCCGCCGCAAGCCGCTGATAGAGCACCGGATGGCACCATGCGAGGTTCGCCCCGACCAGCACCACCAGATCGGCGGCCTCCAGATCGTCATAGGTTCCCGGCACGGTGTCGCTGCCGAAGGCGCGGATGTGACCCGCCACCGCGGAGGACATGCACAGCCGCGAATTGGTGTCGATGTTGGCCGAGCCGATGAAGCCCTTCATCAGCTTGTTGGCGACGTAATAATCCTCGGTCAGCATCTGGCCCGAGACGTAGAACGCCACGCTGTCGGGGCCGTGCGCGCGGATCGTCTCGGTGAAGCGCCGCGCCACAAGGTCGAGCGCATCGTCCCAGCCTGCGCGCGCGGCGCCGATCTCGGGATGCAGCAGCCGCTCCTCCAGCCCCAGCGTCTCGCCGAGCGCCGAGCCCTTCGAACACAGCCGCCCGGCGTTGGCGGGATGCGCCGGGTCGCCCTTGATCGCCGCGCCGCCGGACCCGTCAGGCGACGCCAGCACGCCGCAGCCGACGCCGCAATAGGGGCATGCGGTGGCGACCGGCGCGCCCGCCGCCGCGCGCCGCGTCCGCCGGGGGGCCGCCCCGTCGCGCAGGCCCATCTCAGGCGGCGCCCTGCAACATCGCCGCAGGATCGTCCTGCGCCTTCTGCGGCGCGATCAGCCCCAGCGCGGCGGCGTCCACCAGAATGCGGCCGGCCACCACCGCGCAGGCGATGGTCTCGGCGGCGCCGCTGTCGGCGCCCTGCGCAAGGCCGGTCTCAAGGTCGATCACCCAGCCGTGCAGCGGGCAGGTGACCGAAGCGCCGTGCACGATGCCGTCGGACAGCGGCCCGCCGTTGTGCGGACAGCGGTCGCGCAGCGCGAACACCCGGTCGTCCCCGGCGCGAAACACCGCGACGCAGCCCAGCCTCGTGCGGATCTTGCGCGCGCCGAGCGGCGGGACGTCGCCCAGCGCGCCCACGTCGATCATGTCGTCGGTCATGGCGCCCATCCCGCTCACTCCGCCGCCACGGCGGCGACTTCGGCGGTCGGCGCGCCGCGCGACCGTTCGGCGCCGGTGCGCCCGTGGGTGGCGTAGAGGGTGGCGCCCACGAACGTCAGCCCGCCGACAAGGTTGCCCAGCACCGTCGGGATCTCGTTCCACAGCAGATAGTCCATCCAGGTGAACTGGCCGCCCAGCAGGATGCCCGAGGGGAACAGGAACATGTTCACGATGGAATGCTCGAAGCCCATGTAGAAGAACACCGTGATCGGCATCCACATGCCGATGACCTTGCCGGACACCGAGGTGGACATCATCGCCGCGACGACGCCGGTGGACACCATCCAGTTGCACATCACCGCGCGGATGAAGAGCGTCAGCATCCCCGCCGCGCCGTGTGCCGCATAGCCGAGCGTGCGGCCCTCGCCGATATGGCCGATCTTCTGGCCGATGGTGTTGGGCTCCACCGTGAAGGCGAAGGTGAAGATGATCGCCATGAACACCGCCACGGTGAAGGCGCCCGCGAAATTGCCGGCGAACACCAGCCCCCAGTTGCGCAGCACGCCGTTCAGCGTGACGCCCCGGCGCTTGTCGAGCAGCGCCAGCGGGACCAGCGTGAACACGCCGGTCAGCAGGTCGAAGCCCAGCAGATACAGCATGCAGAAGCCGACCGGGAACAGGATCGCCCCCAGCAGCGGCTCGCCGGTGTTGACGGTGATCGACACCGCGAAGGCGGCGGCCAGCGCCAGGATCGCCCCCGCCATGTAGGCGCGAATCAGCGTGTCGCGGGTGGACATGAAGACCTTCGCCTCACCGGCGTCGACCATCTTGGTCACGAAGTTCTGTGGGGTCACGTAGGACATGCGCATGTCTCCTGAAGGGTTGAAGGATCGGGGGGCGGCTGTCGGGGTCTATTCGGCGGCGCGCAGCATGGTCAGATCGGCCAGCGGCGCGAATTCGCCGCGCTCGGCGCCCTGCACGCGCTCGGCCCACGGGTCGGCGCGATAGATGCTCTGGCTGAGCGCGAAGCGGTCGGCCAGCGCGCGGCGGCTGTCTGCGTCGTCCACGACGCGGGCGCGCACCCAGTCCATGCCGACGCGCTCGATCCACTTGTAGGGGCGGTGCAGGTAGCGCGCGTTCTCGCGGTAGAGCTGGACGAAGGCCGCGACCATCTCCAGCGCCTCGTCCTCGGTGGCGACCTTGCCCAGCGGCTCGGTGCGCTTGAGGTCCATGCCCGCCGCGCCGCCGACGCCGATCTCATAGCCCGAGTCCACGCAGACCACGCCGACATCCTTGCAGGTCGCCTCGGCGCAGTTGCGCGGGCAGCCCGAGACGGCGAGCTTGACCTTGTGCGGCGTCCACGATCCCCACAGCAGCTTTTCCAGCCTGATCCCCAGCCCGGTCGAGTCCTGCGTGCCGAAGCGGCACCAGTCGGTTCCCACGCAGGTCTTCACC
>CAZOZE010000137.1:0-2664 GCA_964584215.1 uncultured Rhodobacterales bacterium | reverse complement strand
CCCGCCGCGCATCAGCCGCCCGCGCTCGGTGACCAGCAGCAGACCCAGACACCCCGCGCCGCACAGCGTATAGCCGACCGCCAGCGGCGTGATCGTGCCGTCATAGGCGCGCGCGATGACGAAGCCGAGGCTGGCGCCGATAACCGTGGTGGCGCCGCCGATCAGCGACGAGGCGATGCCGGCGGCCTCGGCCATCGGCGCCATCGCCAGCGCGTTGAAATTGGCGAAGGTCAGCCCCACCAGCATCATCGCCGCGCCCAGCAGCGCCATGAACAGCCACAGCGGCGGCTGCCCGGCCAGCGACAGCGCCGCCAGCGTCGCGCTGATCGCGGTGAAGGCGATCACCGCGCCGTGCGAGAGCGCCCGCATCCCCAGCCGCTCGACCATCAGCGCGTTGACGAGGCTGGCGAGCGCAATGGCCGCCGCGACCCCGGCGACGGCGAGCGGAAACCATGCCCCGAGGCCGTAAAGCTCCGCCAGGATCTGCTGCGCTGAGCCGATGAAGGCGAACAGCGCGCCGAAGAACACCCCCGCCGCCAGCGCATAGCCCACCGTCTGGCGCGACCCCAGCACCAGCCGCGCGCTCGCCGCCAGCCCGGCCCGCGACAGCGCGCGGCGGCGCGCGCGCGGCAGCGTCTCGGGCAGGCGGGTCGCCGCCACCCACAGCACCGCGCCCGCGTAGAGCGCCAGCACCGCGAATATCCAGCGCCACGGCCCCGCCAGCAGCACCGCCTGACCGATGCTCGGAGCGATGACCGGCGCCACCATGAACACCATCATCGCATAGGAGGTGACGCGCGCCATCGTGCGCCCCTCATAGCAGTCGCGCACCAGCGCGGTCACGATCACCCGCGGCGCCGCCGACCCCGCGCCCTGGATGAACCGCGCCGCCAGCAGCGCGGGCGCCCCGGCGACGGCGGCGCAGAGCGCGGCGGCGGCCGTGTAGGCGAGCAGCCCCGCGATCAGCACCGGGCGGCGCCCGAAGCGGTCGCTGAGCGGCCCCATCGCGAACTGGCCGAGGCCGAAGCCCATCAGATAGGCCGTGATCACCATCTGCCGGTCGTTGGCGACCCTCATGCCGAGATCGGCGGCGATGGCGGGCAGGGCGGGCAGCATGATGTCCACCGCCAGCGCGTTCAGCGCCATCAGCGCCGCGATGAACGCGACGAACTGGCCAAGGCTGAGCGGCGCATGGCTGGCGAGGGCGCGCGTGGGCGGGCTGGGCGCGTTCAAGAGATTGTCTCCGAGGCGTTTCCCAAGCCATAGGCGACACACGCGGCGGAGGGAAGCGCGCCGCCGCTGGCGCGCTCGGCGCAGGCGCGCGGTTCCGGTGAAGGGCGCCCGGTCGATCCGGTCCGGGCGCCGTCGTCCATGGCGCGGCCCGTCTCGCCGTCGGGCCTGCGCCGCCGCCAGACGACGCGCCCCACATACGCCATCGCGTGACGCGCTCGGCGCGCGCTTGCAACGGGGGTCCGGGTGGTGAACTCTCGCGTGCCGTCGGCGCTCGCAGGCCGCGCGCCGTCGCCAGAGGGGGAGCCGACACCATGCGCCACGCCGCGCTTGCGCCGAGCGGCGCGCCCGACGCGGGCGCGATGGCGATGGGGGTCGCGTTCGCGGCGATCTGGAGCTCGGCCTTCACCTCCGCCAAGATCGCGCTGGCCGATGCGCCGCCCTTCCTGCTGCTGGGCGCGCGGTTCACGGTCGCGGGGCTGGCGGCGGTGGCGCTGGCGCTGGCGATGGGACAGCGCCTGCCGCAGGGTCGGCGGGTCTGGCTGATGATCGCGCTGTTCGGTTTCTGCCAGAACAGCCTCTATCTGGGCCTGAACTTTCTCGCCATGACGCGGGTGCCCGCCGGTCTCGCCGCGATCATCGCCAGCGCCCTGCCGCTGGCGGTGGCGGCGATGAGCCGGGGGTTTCTGGGCGAGCGGCTGCCCGCGCTGGGGCTGGCGGGCCTTGGCGCCGGGTTTGCGGGCGTGGCGCTGATCATGGGCGGGCGCATCGCGGGCGGGGCGGATGCGCTGGGGGTGGCGTTCTGCGTCGGCGGGCTGACCGCGCTGGCGGCGGCGACGCTGGCGGTGCGCGGCATGGCTGCGCCGCGCGGCCTGCTGATGGTGGTGGGCCTGCAGATGTTCGTCGGCGCGCTGACGCTGGCGCCGATCGGCTTTGCGGTCGAGCATGTCGCCGACATCCGCCCGACGCTGTCGCTGCTGCTGTCATTTCTCTACACCGCGCTGATCCCCGGCGTGCTGGCGACGGTGATCTGGTTCCGGCTGGTGGCGCGGATCGGCGCGACGGCGGCGAGCGCGTTCCATTTCCTCAACCCCGCGCTGGGCGTGGGGTTCGCGGCGCTGCTGCTGGGCGAGGGCGTGGGCTGGCTCGACATGCTCGGCGTCGCCATCGTGACGGCGGGCATCGCGGCGGTTCAGGTGTCGCGCGCGCGGGCGGCGCAGGCGGCGCGGTCCGGCGAATGACGGCGGCGAATGACGGCTCTCCTTAACGGCTCTCCTTAACGGCCCTCCTTGACCAGGGCTCCGAATCCAATTCAGCTGACTGGTGATGCGAGGATGCTTTGGAGGTAGTCCGTTGACCATCCGGCGCGTTTTCTTCGGGACTTGATCGAGCTTTTGTCGCGTGCGGTGCGCACGAGGTTCAGGGCGAAATGTC
>CAZOZE010000136.1:0-2763 GCA_964584215.1 uncultured Rhodobacterales bacterium | reverse complement strand
GGCACGGTGGCCAGCGAGAAATAGCTCTGCGAATAGCCCGCCACCCTGGCGCGCGCGGGCGAGACCGAAGCGGAGCCGGTGAGGTGATATTTCCCCGCCACCACGCCGTTCACCAGCGTCTTCCAGTCGGTCGGCACGAATTCGACCTTGACGCCCAGATCCTCGGCCAGCGCGGTCATCACGTCGATGTCATAGCCCTTGTAGCTGTTGGTCGCGGGGTCGCGCACCGTCATCGGGTTCCAGTCGCCGGTGGTGCCGACCTTCAGCACGCCGGTGCTGAGAATATCGTCCAGCGCCGACTGCGCCTGCGCGAGCGCGCCGGTCAGCATCAGCGGAGCGGCCACCAGCGCGGCCAGAAGGGTTTTCATCATCGGGCGTTCCTTGTATCGAGCCGAAAGTTTGATCGCGCGCACAATGGGTGAAACCGCCGCGCGCCGCCATACCTAGCGCATCACAGGCGCTTGTCGCCGATGGAGAATGCGGCTTGTCCGACCCCCTGATCACGTTGCGCGGCGTCACCAAACGCTTCGGCGATTTCACCGCGCTGGATGCGGTGGACATGGATGTGGCCGAGGGCGCGCGCGTCGTGGTGTGCGGCCCGTCCGGCTCCGGCAAATCGACGCTGATCCGCTGCATCAACCGGCTGGAGCGCCACGACGCGGGCGAGATCGTGGTGGACGGCGTGACGCTCGACGACAGCACGGCGGACCGGGTGCGCGGCGAGGTCGGCATGGTGTTCCAGCAGTTCAACCTGTTTCCGCACCTGAGCGTGCTCGACAACCTCACCCTCGGCCCCATCCGCGTGCGTAAGCTGAGCCGGGCGGCGGCGCGCGACCGCGCCATGGGGTATCTTGAGCGGGTGCGCATCCCCGAGCAGGCCGACAAGTTCCCCGGTCAGCTTTCCGGCGGCCAGCAGCAGCGCGTCGCCATCGCGCGCTCCTTGTGCATGGAGCCGCGGGTGATGCTGTTCGACGAGCCGACCTCGGCGCTGGACCCCGAGATGATCGCCGAGGTGCTCGACGTGATGACCGACCTCGCCCGCTCCGGCATGACGATGATCTGCGTCACGCACGAGATGGGATTCGCGCGCAAGGTCGCCGACCGGATGGTGTTCATGGACGGCGGCGCCATCGTCGAGTCCGCGCCGCCCGAGGCCTTTTTCAGCAAGCCGGAAACCGCGCGGTGCAGGCGGTTTCTCGACCAGATTCTGGGGCATTGACGATGCGCTTTCTGGGCGCGGTCGCGCTGGTCACGCTGCTGTCGGGCTGCGCGGGAAACTGGGGCTGGCATGTGGTCTCGCCCGCCACCGACGCAGGCGTGAGCAACCTGCGCTTTCTGCTGGGCGGGCTGTGGGCCACGGTCTCGATCAGCTTGACCGCGATCGCGATCTCGGTGGCGCTGGGGCTGGTGGTGGCGCTGCCGGGGCTGTCGGGCGACCGCTGGCTGCGCGGGTTCAGCCGCACTTACGTCGAGGTGGTGCGCGCGGCGCCGGTGCTGGTGCTGATCCTGTGGGTCTATTACGGCCTGCCGGTGGTGGGCGGCGTGGCCATCGGCGTGTTCTGGGCCGGGGTGCTGGCGCTGGCGCTGTCGGACAGCGCGTTCGAGGCCGAGATTTTTCGCGCCGGCATCCAGTCGATCCCGCGCGGCCAGATCGAGGCGGCGCGCTCGATCTCGCTCGGCTACGCCGACACCATGCGCTTCGTGATCCTGCCGCAGGCGATCCGGCGCATCCTGCCCGCGCTGGGCAACCAGTTCGTCTATATGCTGAAAATGTCGTCGCTGGTCTCGGTGATCGGAATGCAGGAGCTGACGCGGCGCGCCAACGAGCTGGTGGTGACCGAATATCGCCCGCTGGAAATCTACACCGTGCTGGTGCTGGAGTATCTGGCGCTGATCCTGCTGGTTTCGCAGGGCGTGCGCTGGATGGAGCGGCGGCTGGGCGCGGCGGAGCGGTAGCGCCCGCGCCGCCGCGCGGCGATCACGCCGCCAGCGCCCCGATGATCGCGGCGCCCATCTCCTGCGTGCCCACCTTGCGCCCTCCGCCGACCGTCATCAGGTCCGGCGTGCGCAGCCCCTGCGCCAGCACGCTCTCCACCGCCGCCTCCAGCCGCGCGGCCTCCTCGCCCAGATCGAAGGAATAGCGCAGCGCCATCGCGAAGCTGAGGATGCTGGCGATCGGGTTCGCCACGCCCTGCCCGGCGATGTCCGGCGCCGAGCCGTGCACCGGCTCATACAGCGCCTTGGGCCGGCCGTTGGCCATCGGCGCGCCCAGCGACGCCGAGGGCAGCATCCCCAGCGAGCCGGTCAGCATCGAGGCGATGTCGGACAGCAAGTCGCCGAACAGGTTGTCGGTCACGATCACGTCGAACTGGCGCGGCCAGCGCACCAGCTGCATCCCGCCCGCGTCGGCGTACATGTGCGACAGCTCCACGTCGGGATAATCGACGTGCACCTCGGTCACCACGTCGCGCCACAGGATGCCCGATTCCATCACGTTGGCCTTCTCCATCGAGCACAGCTTGCCCGACCGCTTGCGCGCCAGCTCGAACGCCGCGCGCGCCACGCGGGCGATCTCGTCCTCGGTGTAGCGCTGGGTGTTGACGCCGACGCGCTTGCCGTCGTTGCCCACCGTCACGCCGCGCGGCTCGCCGAAATAGATGCCGGAGGTCAGCTCGCGCACGATCATGATGTCGAGCCCGGCGATCACCTCGCGCTTGAGGCTGGAGGCGTCGGCCAGCGCCTCGAAGCACTGCGCGGGGCGCA
>CAZOZE010000135.1:0-15964 GCA_964584215.1 uncultured Rhodobacterales bacterium | reverse complement strand
ATGCTCAAGAAGCGCCGAAAGGCGGGATTTGCGAGGCAAGAGATCGGCGACAGGGGTCATGGACGGCTCCAAAATCACGGCCGCCGCATCGATTCAGCAAATCTCCCGCTTGTCACCTGTCATTTGAGTTCGGAGCCGTGCGGCCGAAGCCATGGCGCTTGCGTCGCGCGCGCATCGGCGCCATGGCTCCCGCGAAGCCCATGGAGAGAGCGATGGTTGCGCAAGCGGCCCCGACGGCGGTGGTGTTCGACATCGGCGAAGTGCTGCTGCACTGGCGCCCGGAACGGGTTTACGCGCGTCTGATCCCCGACACGGCGGCGCGGGCGCGCTTTTTCCGCGACATCTGCCCGCCGGAGTGGAACGCCGCCTTCGACCGCGGCGAACCGATGCCGCAGGGCGTGGCCGAACACGCCGCGCGCCATCCCGGCCACGCCGAGCTGATCCGCGCCTGGTGGACCGAGTGGCCGCAGATGATCGGCCCGGCGATCGGGGGCAGTGTGGCCTGCCTCAAGGCGCTGAAGGCGCGCGGCGTGCCGGTCTATGGCCTGACCAACTTCGCCGCCGAGACCTTCGAGATCGCGCGCGAAACCTATCCGTTCCTTGACGAGTTCGACGTCTGCGTGGTCTCGGCGCATGTGCGGCGCAACAAGCCCGAGCCGGAGATCTACGCCGAACTCGAAGCGCGCACCGGCGCCGCGCCGCATGAGTTGTTCTTCACCGACGACCGGCCCGAGAACATCGCGGCGGCCGAGGCGCGCGGCTGGCGTGGCCATGTGTTCGAACATGCCGAAGGGCTGCAGGCGGCGCTTATCGGGCATGGATTGCTGAGCAGGGAGGATCTTGCGTGACCATCGGGAAAGGCGTCCTGTGGGGCGTGGCGGCGATGGCGGTTCTGGTGACCGCCTCCAACATTCTGGTGCAATACCCGGTCGGCGATTTCCTGACCTGGGGCGCGTTCACCTATCCGTTCGCGTTCCTGGCCACCGACCTCACCAACCGCCGCTATGGGCCGAAGGCGGCGCGACGGGTGGTCTATGTCGGTTTCGCGCTGGCGGTGGCGTTGTCGGTGATGCTGGCGACCCCCCGCATCGCCATGGCGTCGGGCGCGGCGTTCCTGACGGCGCAGATGCTCGACGTGGCGGTGTTCGACCGGCTGCGCGCGGGCGCGTGGTGGCGTGCGCCGCTGGTCTCCTCCACGCTCGGCTCGATGCTCGACACCGCGCTGTTCTTCACGCTGGCGTTCTCCGCCGGAGCGGCGTTTCTGGGGCCGAACGAGGACTGGGCGCTGACGGCGGCGCCGCTGCTGGGCGTGGGGCCCGCAGCGCCGTTCTGGGTGAGCCTGGCGCTGGGCGACTTCGCGGTGAAGATGGCGATCGCGCTGGCGGCGCTGGGCCCCTATCGCGCGGCGGTGGGGATGTTCGCGCAAAAAGCCTGAGCGGGCGCGCAGGTTTGGCTTGATCGCCCGCAGCATCTGCGCCATGATTCTCGTATCGGTTCAACAACGGAAAGGAGGTGGTCCAATGTCAGTGACTTCGCAGCGTCCGGCTTGGAATGCGCGTGGTGAGACCGGTTGGGAGCAGCCTTCTTTCCATCTCTGATCGCGCGACGGCCCGGCCCATCCGGGCCGGACGCGACGTGAAATCACGGAAAGGGTCGCCGCATGGCGGCCCTTTTCCGTTTGCGCGCCCCTTGCGCCGCGCGCCGCCGCCGATAGAACGATCATCATGACCGACATCCTGAAGCGTATCGAGACCTACAAGCGCGCCGAGATCGCCGCCGCGAAGGCCGCCCGCCCGCTCGCCCGCATCGAGGCCGAGGCGCGCGACGCCGCCCCGGTGCGCCCGTTCGCCGCCGCCTTGCGCGCGGCGCAGGCGCAGGGCTATGGCCTGATCGCCGAGATCAAGAAGGCCAGCCCCTCCAAGGGGCTGATCCGCGCCGATTTCGACCCCGCCGCGCTGGCCCGCGCCTATGCGGCGGGCGGCGCGACCTGCCTGAGCGTGCTGACCGACGGCCCCAGCTTTCAGGGCGCGCCGGTGTATCTGGCGCTGGCGCGCGCCGCCTGCGCCCTGCCCGTCCTGCGCAAGGATTTCCTGTTCGACCCCTATCAGGTGGCCGAGGCGCGCGGATGGGGGGCGGACTGCATCCTGATCATCCTCGCCGCCGTGGATGACGCGCTGGCGCTGGAGCTGGCCGACGCCGCGCGCCACTGGGGCATGGACGCGCTGTGGGAGACGCACGACGACGCCGAGATGGCGCGCGCCGCCCGCCTCGGCGCGACCTTGATCGGCGTCAACAATCGCAACCTGCGGACATTCGCCACCGACCTCGCGACGACCGAGCGCCTCGCGCCGCTGGCGCCGCAGGGCGCGCTGCTGGTGGCGGAGTCCGGGCTGGCGACGCCCGCCGACCTCGCCCGGCTGGCGCGCTGCGGCGCACGCAGCTTCCTCATCGGCGAGAGCCTGATGCGGGAGAGGGACGTGGCGGCGGCGACGCGGGCGCTGCTGACGGCGCCCGGGATTGCGCGAAAGGCCACCGCATGACCTCCCCGCTCACCCATTTCGACGCCAAGGGCGACGCGCATATGGTGGACGTGTCGGCCAAGGACGTGACCGCGCGCACCGCCACGGCGCGCGGCGCGGTGCTGATGGCGCCCGAGACGCTGGCGCTGGTGCGCGAGGGCCGGGCGAAAAAGGGCGACGTGCTGGCGGTGGCGCGGCTGGCGGGCATCATGGCCGCAAAGCGCACCGCTGATCTGATTCCCCTTTGCCATCCGCTGGCGCTGACGCGGGTCGCGGTGGAGCTGACCGCGACCGATGCGGGCGTCGAGATCGAGGCGACGGTCAGCGTCACCGGCAAGACCGGGGTCGAGATGGAGGCGCTGACGGCGGTCTCGGTGGCGGCGCTGACGGTCTATGACATGCTCAAGGCGGCGGACAAGGAAATGCGGCTGACCGACATCAGGCTGGTGTTCAAGGACGGCGGGCGCACGGGCCGGTTCGAGGCGCGCTGATGCTGAGCGTGGCGGAGGCGCTGACGCGGGTTCTGGCGCTGATGCGGCCGGTGGGCGTGGCGCGGGTGGCGCTGGCCGACGCGGGCGGCCGCGTGCTGGCCGAACCTGTGACGGCGGCGCGCGACCAGCCGCCGTTCGCGGCGTCCGCAATGGACGGCTATGCCGTGCGCGCGGCGGATGCGACGCCGGGCGCCGTGCTGCGGGTGATCGGCGAGGCGCCTGCGGGCCGCGCCTGGACGGGAACGCTGGGGCCGGGCGAGGCGGTGCGCATCTTCACCGGCGCGCCGATGCCGCAGGGCGCCGACGCGGTGCTGATCCAGGAGAACGCCGACCGCGACGGCGATGCGCTGCGGGTGCGCGAAGCCCCGGCGCCCGGCGCGTGGCTGCGCCCGCGCGGGCTGGACTTCGCCGCAGGCGCGCAACTCGCCGCGCCGCGCCGCCTCAGCCCCGCCGACATCGCGCTGGCGGCGGCGATGAACGCGGCCGAGCTGGTCGTGCGCCGCCGCCCGGTGGTGGCGCTGATCCCCACCGGCGACGAGCTGGCGCAGCCCGGCGCGGTCCCGGGGCCGGATCAGATCATCGCCTCAAGCAGTTACGGCGTTGCGGCGCTGCTCGCCCGATACGGCGCGGCGCCGCGCCTCGCGCCGATCGCCCGCGACAGCGTGGACAGCCTGCGCGCGGCGCTGGACGCGGCGGCGGGGGCCGACCTGATCGTGACGCTGGGCGGCGCCTCGGTCGGCGACTACGACCTTGTGCGCGAAGTGGCCGACGCGCTCGACTTCTATCGCGTGGCGATCCGGCCCGGAAAGCCGCTGATGGCGGGCCGCGTGGGCGCGACGCCGCTCGTGGGTCTGCCGGGCAATCCGGTCTCGGCGATGGTCTGCGGACATGTGTTCCTGCGCCCGGCGCTGGACGCGATGCTGGGCCTGCCCGCCGGGCCGCTGCCGCGCGTCCGCGCGCGGCTGGCGCAAGACATGGCGGCGGGCGGCACCCGCGAACACTACATGCGCGCCGCGCTGGGGCCTGACGGGGTTGCGCCGTTCGCCGATCAGGACAGTTCCGTGCAGTCGCTGATGGCGCAGGCCGACGCGCTGATCGTCCAGCCGCCCGACGCACCTGCGGCGCAGGCCGGGGAGATGGTCGAAATCATTCCCCTGCGCGGAACGTGTTGACACAAAGAGCGAACGATTCTAGAACGTGAGCATTGAAACGACGTCAGCCGGGAAAGGCGTCCGCACATGCTGACACGCAAGCAATACGAACTTCTGCGCTTCATCCATGCGCGCACCCAGCGCGACGGCGTCTCGCCCTCGTTCGACGAGATGAAGGAGGCGCTGGACCTGCGCTCCAAGTCCGGCATCCACCGGCTGATCACCGCGCTTGAGGAGCGCGGCTTCATCCGCCGCCTCGCCCATCGCGCCCGCGCCATCGAGGTGATCCGGCTGCCCGAGAACATGGAGCAGCCGCGCCGTCCGTTCACGCCGACCGTGGTGCAGGGCGGCGCGCGCCCCGATACGCGGTCTGCGGGGCGTGCGGAGGCGCGGCCCGACGGCGCTGCGCGCAGCGTGCCGCTGGTCGGGCGGATCGCGGCGGGCGCGCCCATCGAAGCCTTGCAGAGCAGCGACCGCCGCCTCGGCGTGCCCGCCGACATGCTGTCGCCGGGAGCGGAGCACTTCGCGCTGGAGGTGCGCGGCGACTCGATGGTCAACGCGGGGATTCTCGACGGCGATCTGGTGGTGATCCGGCGGCAGGACGCGGCGGACAGCGGCGACATCGTGGTGGCGCTGATCGAGGATCACGAGGCGACGCTCAAGCGCCTGCGCCACCAGAAGGGCGGGCGCGTGGCGCTGGAGGCGGCGAACCCCGCTTACGAGACGCGGATCCTCGGCGCCGATCAGGTGCGGATACAGGGTCGGCTGGTGGGGCTGGTGCGCGCCTACTGAGGGCCCCCTGCGCCCGCCTGTCGCGGGGGCCGGTGAAGCGTGTGGCGTGTTTTCGCGGCGGGCCTGGTTGCTTTCGCCCGCAACGTCGTCTGCGGCGCGGGTCTGCGGCGCGGGTCTGCGGCGCGGGTATGCGGCGCCTGGCCGATCAGGCGCGCGGTCGGTTGGGCAGGTTGTCAGTCGGGCTCCGGCCCGTCGCCTCTGCGCCAGAGCCTGCCCGCGTCCGCTGCGGCGGCGTCCCCGACGCCCAGCGGGCCATCGGCGCCGAGATAGAGCGCCAGCGCGCCGGTCGCGGCGAGCGCGTCGCGATCGAGCATGAGGCAGGGAAACGACCGGGCGTCGCCGGAGAGCGCCCGCGCCGCGATGCGCGGCGCCACGATCACGTCGCCGGGCGCGCAGCGGCGACGCAGCGCCACGGCGCCGAGCCGCGCGCCGCGAAACACGCTCACCCGCCAGCCCTCGCCGAGGGGCGCGACGCGCCACGGGCCTTCGTCAAAGAAGCCCGCCCGCGCGGCGGCCTGCGCCACGTCGGCGGCGTCGCCGTCGCGGCGCAGCCAGGTCTCGGCGGCGAATCGGTCCGGGCGGGCGGGGTCGAGCGCGCGGCCCCGCGCCGTCATCACCCCCACCGCCGCGCCGCCGGGCGCGATCAGCACATCCGGGCGCGGCGCGCCGACCGCCCACAGCGCCGCCGCCAGCGACAGCGCAGGCGCCCCCGCCAGCCGCATCGGCCCGCGCCAGAGGCTTGTCCACAAGCCCCCCAGCGCGACCAGCCACAGCGTCAGCGGCGGCGCGGCGGCGACGGGCCGCGCGGCGCCCTCCCAGCCCGCCACGGTTTCGGCGACCAGCAGGATCCAGTCGATCCCGGCGCCCGCCAGCCACAACGCGGGCCGCTCCAGCCCCACCGGCGCCAGCGCGGCGGCCCCGGCCAGCGCGGGCGCCACCACCGCCCCCATCACCGGCACGGCGGCGAGGTTGGCGAGCAGGCCGAAGCTGGTCAGCCAGTTGAAATGAAACGCGGCGAACGGCGCCGTCGCCAGCCCGGCGATGGCGCTGGTCAGCACCAGCCCCAGAGCATAGCGCGCCACGCGCGCCCAGGCGCCGGGACGCGGCGCCAGCCAGCCCGCGTCGCGCGCCGCCTCATAGGCCGCGACCAGCGCGACGGTGGCGGCGAAGGACATCTGAAAGCCGACTTGCGTCAGGCTCTCCGGCGCCGCCGCCAGCACCATCAGCGCCGCCAGCGCCAGCGCGCGCAGCGTGACGGCGGGCCGGTTGACGATCATCGCCGCAAACACCACCGCCGCCATGACGAAGGCGCGCTGCGTCGCCACCGCAGCGCCCGACAGCGCCAGATAGCCGAGCCCCGCCGCCAGCGCGACGACCGCCGCTATCGGCTTCACCGGCCAGCGCACGCCGACGCCGGGGGTGAGCGCCAGCGCCAGCCGCGCGGCGCCGAACGCCAGCCCGCAGACGATGGCCATGTGCAGCCCCGAGATCGCCAGCAGATGCGCCAGATTGCTGTCGCGCAGGGCTTGCAGCGCCGTGACCGGCAGCGCGGCGCGGTCGCCGGTGACGATGGCGGCGGCGAAGGCGCCCGCCTGCCCGCCGACGCCCGCGCGCAGCGCCTCGCCAAGCCGAAGCCGCGCCCGGTCGAGCGCGACGCGCGCGGCGGCGAGACCCGACAGCGGCGCCGCCTCCAGCCGCGCCACCCGGGTGCGCGCGACGCCGACGCCGCCCAGCCGCGCGAACCACGCCGCGCGGGCGAAGTCGAAAGCGCCCGGCTCGACAGGTCCGCCCGGCGGCCCCAGCCGCGCCATCACCGAGACGCGGTCGCCGGGGCCCAGCCCCTCGGCGTGGCGCGCGCTCATCAGCGTGACGCGCAGCCGCGCGGGCGTATCCGCCGCCGCCAGCCCCCAGACGCGCGCATCCTCGAGCAGCAGGCGCGGCCGCCCGGCGGCGGATTGCGAGATCGCGCGCACCCGGCCCTCGACCAGCGCCTCGGTCTGGCCGCTCAGCACCGGCGCCGCGACCGTCCGCGCGCGCATCGCCGCCGCGCCGAACCCCGACGTCAGGCAAACAAGCGCCGCCGCCAGCGCCACGCCGCGCCCAAGCCTGCGCGCCGCAAACAGCCCCGCGAGCGACAGCGCCGCCGCCGCCAGCGCCAGCATCGCCGACGGCTCGGAGGGCCACAGGAAATAGCCCTGCGCGCCGAGGCCGAAGCCGACCGGGATCCACAGCGCCAGCCGCCGCGATTGAAGCGCGCGCTGCGCCTCAAGCCAGCCGCGCACGCTGCTTGTCCTGTCCGCCCGCGTCGGCCATAACCGCGCCACACTCCGCCCAGCACTGCGCCCCGAACACCGGAGACGACCGCCACCATGACCGACGCCGCCCCCGTCGTCACCCGCTTCGCGCCCTCGCCGACCGGCTATCTGCACATCGGCGGCGCGCGCACCGCGCTGTTCAACTGGCTTTACGCGCGCGGGCGCGGCGGCAGGTTCCTGCTGCGCATCGAGGACACCGACCGCGCCCGCTCGACGCCCGAGGCGACGGCGGCGATCTTCGAGGGGCTGCGCTGGCTGGGGCTGGACTGGGACGGCGCGCCGCTCAGCCAGTTCTCGCAGGCCGCCCGGCACCGCGCGGTCGCCGGGGAGATGGTGGCGCGCGGCGCCGCCTATCGCTGCTACGCGACGAAGGAGGAGGTGGACGCGGCGCGCGAAAAGGCCATCGCCGAGAAGCGCCCGCACGGCTTTCAGAGCCCGTGGCGCGACGCCGACCCCGAAACCGCGCCGGACGCGCCGTTCGTGATCCGCCTGAAGGCGCCGCGCGACGGCGAGACCGTGGTCGAGGACGCGGTGCAGGGAACCGTGCGCTGGGATAACGCGCAGCTCGACGATCTGGTGCTGCTGCGCTCCGACGGCGCGCCCACCTACATGCTGGCCGTGGTGGTGGACGATCACGACATGGGCGTGACGCATGTCATCCGCGGCGACGACCATCTCACCAACGCCGCGCGCCAGAGCCTGATCTATCGCGCGATGGGCTGGGACGTTCCGGTGTTCGCGCATATCCCGCTGATCCACGGGCCCGACGGCGCCAAGCTCAGCAAGCGCCACGGCGCGCTGGGGGTGGAGGCGTATCGCGACATGGGCTATCTGCCGGCGGCGATGCGCAACTATCTGGCGCGGCTGGGCTGGGGCCACGGCGACGACGAGTATTTCGACGACGCGCAGGCGCAGGCGTGGTTCGATCTGTCCGCCATCGGCAAGGCGCCCGCACGGCTGGATTTCGCCAAGCTCGCCGATCTGAACGGCCGCTGGATGCGCGACAGCGACGACGCCGCGCTGGTTGCGGAAATCGAGCGCTTGTTTGCAGCGCAACATCGCGACCCGTTGTCGCTGCCGCAGCGCACAAAACTTGTGCAGGCGATGCCGGGGTTGAAACAGCGCGCCAAAACGCTCGTGGAACTGATTGATTCCGCATACTATATTCTGGGGGCGTCACCGATCACGCCGGATGACAAGGCGTTGAAGCTGCTGACGTCCGAGGCGCGAACGCTGCTGGGCAAATTGACCCCCCGGTTGCAGGATGTTAGCGAGTGGACCTCCGAAGCGCTTGAGAACGTCGTGCGCGCCTTCGCTGACGAGGCGGGGGTCAAGCTGGGCGCGGTCGCGCAGCCGCTACGCGCGGCGCTGACCGGGCGCGCGACCTCTCCGGGCGTGTTCGACGTGCTCGTGACGCTCGGTCGCGACGAGAGCCTCGCCCGCATCGCGGCGCAGGCGCGCTGATTTCGCCGATGCCGCGCGCAAACCCGCGCGCGGCCGACAAACCGGTCGCGCCACCGCGCGCGACCCTTGGATCAGGGGGTGCGCATGGCTGACGGCGCTCAGAAGAACACCGCTTCCTTCACCTATGGCGGCAAGACCGTCGAGATGCCGGTGCTCTCCGGCTCGGTCGGGCCGGATGTGGTGGACATCCGCAAGCTCTACGCCGCGACGGGGATGTTCACCTTCGACCCCGGCTTCACCTCGACCGCCGCCTGCGAGAGCGCGATCACCTACATCGACGGCGACAAGGGCGAACTGCTGTATCGCGGCTATCCCATCGACCAACTCGCCGAAAAGAGCCACTATGTCGAGGTTTGCTTCCTGCTGCTGTACGGACGGCTGCCGACGGCGGCGGAGCTGGAAGATTTCGAGGGCCGCGTCACCAAGCACACCATGCTGCATGAGCAGATGCAGTATTTCTATCGCGGTTTCCGCCGCGACGCGCACCCGATGGCCATCGTCTGCGGCGTGGTCGGCGCGATGTCGGCGTTCTACCACGACAGCACCGACATCTCCGACGCCTGGCAGCGCGAGGTCGCCTCGATCCGCATGATCGCCAAGCTGCCGACGCTGTGCGCCTGGGCCTACAAGTACTCGATCGGCCAGCCGTTCGTGTATCCGCGCAACGATCTGGATTATGCGAGCAACTTCCTGCACATGTGCTTCTCTACGCCGTGCGAGGAATATGTCGTCGATCCGATCCTGAGCCGCGCCATCGACCGCATCTTCACCCTGCACGCCGACCACGAGCAGAACGCCTCGACCTCGACGGTGCGGCTGGCGGGCTCGTCCGGCGCCAACCCGTTCGCCTGCATCGCGGCGGGCGTGGCGTGCCTGTGGGGGCCGGCGCATGGCGGCGCCAACGAAGCGGCGCTGGCGATGCTGCGCGAGATCGGCACGGTGGACCGCATCCCGGAATACATCGCCCGCGCCAAGGACAAGAACGATCCGTTCCGCCTGATGGGCTTTGGCCACCGCGTCTACAAGAACTTCGATCCGCGCGCCAAGGTGATGAAGCAGAGCGCCGACGAAGTGCTCGGCCTGCTCGGCGTCGAGAACAATCCCACCCTGCAGGTCGCCAAGGCGCTGGAGAAGATCGCGCTGGAGGATCCGTATTTCGTCGAGCGCAAGCTGTATCCCAATGTCGATTTCTACTCCGGTATCATCCTCGACGCGATCGGTTTTCCGACCTCGATGTTCACCGCGATCTTTGCGCTGTCGCGCACGGTGGGCTGGATCGCGCAGTGGAAGGAGATGATCGAGGATCCCGACAACAAGATCGGCCGTCCGCGTCAGCTCTACACCGGCGCCGCCGCGCGCGCCTACGTCGAGGTCGAGAGCCGCTGACGGGACGGCGCGCCCGCGCGGCCTACTGCGGGATCAAAAGGCGAAAGCGGGCGCCCTCGGTCGTCGAGGACACCAGCGCCAGCCGCCCGCCCTGCGCCGCCGCCAGCTCGTGCGCGATGGCCAGCCCAAGGCCGGTTCCGGCCTTGCTGGCGCCGCCCCTGAACGCCTGAAACAGGTTTTCCTGCGCCCTGGCGGGCAGACCGGGTCCGTCGTCCACGACGTCGATCTCCACGCCTTCGTCCGTCGCGCGCGCCTCCAGCGCCACCACGCCGCCGCGGCCCGACGCCTCGATCGCCTGACGGGCGTTGCGCATCAGGTTGGAGAGTATCCGATACAGGTGATCGGGGTCGGCGGTCAGCACCATGTCACCGGCCGCGCGGTTCTCGAAGCGCACGGCGGAGGGCGCGTCCATGTCCGGAAACACGCCCTCGCAGACCTCGTGCGCCAGCGCCGCAAGCGCCACGCGGCGCGGCTCGGGCGGGGCTTCCTTCGCGGCGCCGAAGCGCAGGGTGCTCTGACACAGACCCACGGCGCGGTCGAGCGACTGCACCAGCTTGGGCGCGATGCGCGACACCGCCGGGTCGGCGCTGCTCTCCAGCCGGTCGGCCATCAGTTGCGCGGTGGCGAGCATGTTGCGCAGGTCGTGGCTGATCTTGGCGACCGCCTCGCCCAGCGCCGCCAGCCGCCCCTTCTGGCGCAGCGCCTCGCGCATCTGCTGCTGCATGTCGGCCAGCGCCAGCTCCGCCACCGCCAGTTCGGTGACCGTGCTGGAGGGGCGGATGACGCTGGTCGCATCCTCGGGATTGTCGCGGAACGCCGCCATGTTGCGCACGATCCGCCCCATCGGGCGCACCAGCAGGCATTGCATCAGCACATAGAGCAGCGCCGCCGTGCCGACCGAAATGGCCAGCGACAACAGCAGGATGCGCCAGCCATAGGCGCGGATCGCCGCCTTGAGCGGCGTCTCGCTCATGGTGATCTCGATCTCGTCGCCGCTGTCGGGGTAAGGCGCGCCGATCACCCGCACATGCCGCGCCTCGGCGGCGAACAGGCAGCGCAGGGCGTCTGCGATCAGCCCCGGAACCGAGGCGCCGCGCAGGTCGAAAGTGGCGTCGATGGGCGGCTGGTCCGGGGCGCTGAGCACCAGCCGCCGCGCGCCGCCGCCGCGCAGCACGATGCTGTCGGCGCCCGCGCGCGCCAGCAGTTCCGCCTCCAGCGCCGCGTCCAGCATCCCCTCGGGCGTGGCCATCAGCGCCAGAGCCGCGAGTTGCGCCATGCGCAGCCGATCTTCGAGGTGGTCGAGGCGGAACCGCGCCACCGACGGCGCGAAGATCACCACCTCCAGCACCATGACGGTGAGAAGCGTCATCAGCAGCAGGCGACCGGACAGACTGCGGGCCAATGTCATGCGATGCCAGGCGGCTCAACCGGCGCGATCATGCGTCCGGCCGACACTATGCCCGCTCAGCCCAGCTTCGCAAGCAAGCGCACCGCGCGCTTCACCCAGACGCTTTCGAACAGGCGCGGCGTGTAGTACGCCCCGGCGGCGCGCTTGGAGATCTCCCCCAGCGTGGGATAGGGCGCCACCATCCCCGCCACGTCGCCGATCTTGAGCCGCTGCGCCAGCGCCAGCGCCCAGACGCCGATCAGCTCGCCCGCCTGCGCGCCGACGATGGTGGCGCCCAGGATGCGCCCGCGCGGGCCGAGCATCACCTTGATGAAGCCGTCAGTTGCGCGCTCGGCCCTTGCGCGGTCGTTTTCGGCGTAGTCGGCGCGCACCACCTCCAGCCGGTCGCCATGGGCGGCGCGCGCCTCGGCCTCGGTCAGCCCGACATGGGCGATCTCGGGGTCGGTGAAGGTGACGCGCGGGATATGGTCGTCGCGGGCGGCGACCGGCAGGCGGAACAGCGCCGAGCGGATCACCAGCCCGGCGTGATAGCCCGCGAGATGGGTGAACTGCATCCCGCCCGCCGCGTCGCCCACCGCATAGACCCGCCGATTGGAGACCGAGCGCAAGCCCTTGTCCACCGCGACGCCGGTCTTTGTGGTCTCGACGTTGGCGGCCTTGAGGTTCAGCCGCTCAAGGTTGGGCCGCCGTCCGACCGCCACCAGCAGATGCGAGCCGTCGATCGCCGTCCCGTCCGCCAGCGTGACGCGCACGCCCTGCGGACCGGGCGCGGCGGCGGCGACCTGCGCGCCCTCGCGGATCTCCACGCCCTCCGCCCGCAGCGCCGCCAGCGCCACCGCCGCCGCCTCGGGGTCTTCGCGGCCCAGCGCGGTCACCGCCTCGATCACAATCACCCGCGCGCCCAGGCGGCGATGCGCCTGCGCCAGCTCCATGCCGATCGGCCCGCCGCCGATCACGATCAGCGTCTCCGGGCGCTCGGTGAGGTCGAAGACGGTCTCGTTGGTGAGGTAGGGCGTCGTATCGAGACCGGGGATCGGCGGCGCGAAGGCGCGTGAGCCGGTGGCGATCACGAAGCGGCGCGCCTTGATGGTCACATGCCCCGCGCGCAGCGTGTCGGGCGCGGTGAACGCGCCCCAGGCCTCGATGACGCGCACGCCCAGCCCCTCGAACCGCGCGACGCTGTCATGCGGCGCGATGGCGGCGATCACGCCGCGCACATGGGCGGCGACGGCGGCGAAATCCACCTGCGGCGCGGCGGGCGCCACACCGAACGGGCCGCCCGCGCCCATCGCATGCGCGCGTTTCGCCGCCGCGATCAGCGCCTTGGACGGCACGCAGCCATAGTTGAGGCAGTCGCCGCCCATCTTGTGGCCCTCGACCAGCGCGACCGATGCGCCCATCTGCGCCGCGCCCGCCGCCGCCGATAGCCCGCCCGAGCCGCCGCCGATCACGCAGAGATCGACCGCCAGACTTTCCTCCGCCAATCCATCGCGCGCCATGATCATGTCTTTCTCTGTCTGCGCAGCGCCTTGAACGCCACCGGCAGCAGCGACAGCGCCGCCAGCCCGATCAGCGGCCCCAGCACCCGCCACTCGAAGATCACGCCGAGGTCGGGCTGCTCGCCGCGCGCGAACACCGCGCCAAGCCCGGCGCCGACCGAAGCATACACCACCGTGCCGGGAATGATGCCGACGAAGGTGGTCCAGATATAGGTGCGCGTGCGCACGCCCAGAAACGCAGGCGCCAGGTTGGCGACGAAGAACGGCACCGCCGGGACCAGCCGCATCGCCAGCATGAAGCTCACCTCGTTCTCCTGAAAACTTTCCTCGACCCGCTTCAGCCAGCCGCCCGCCTTGGCGCGCAGCGCGTCGCCGAGGCCGGTCTTGGCGGCAAGAAAGATCGCCGTCGCCCCCAGCGTCGCCGCCACCACCACATAGGCCGCGCCCAACACGGTGCCGAACAGCAGCCCCCCCGCCAGCGTGAGCCACACCGCGCCCGGCGCCGAGATCGCCACCGCCAGCGCATAGGCCGCGATGAATCCCAGCGCCGCCAGCGGATAGTTCGCGTCGCGCCACGCCAGCAGCGCGTCGCGGTTGCGCTCCAGCGCGGCGAAACTGATGTGCTCGCGCAGCAGGACGAACGCCAGCGTCGCGCCCAGCGCGAGCAGCGCGAGGGGAACAAGCCGCCGCCATGTCACTGGCGCGGCGTTATCAGGGGGCGGCATGAAAAAATCTCCCATTGCGCGGCGTCGCCGTCAAAACTGTCGCAGCCGGCCCCGATGCGCCAGTGCGCTTCACGCCGGATTTACCGCGCGCCGCCCGGGCAGCGGGGTGACGCACGGCGCGATGTCGCCGCCGTGCGCGTTGACAGCGCCGCCCGGCGGCGCTATCCACCGCGCTCGATTTGAACACCCCGCCCACGGCGCGCGCCAGCGCGGGCGGCGAACAAGAGGTCCGCCACGCCATGAAACGCACCTATCAGCCGAGTCGGCTCGTCCGCAAGCGCCGCCACGGGTTCCGCGCCCGCATGGCCGACAAGGACGGGCGCAAGATCATCAACGCCCGCCGCCGCATCGGCCGCAAGCATCTGACCGCCTGACGCCTGCGATGACCGGCGCGGCGCCTTCCGGGCCTGACGCGCCGCGATTGCAGACGCTGAAACTGAGACGCGAGTTTCTGGCGACGGCGCGGGGGCGGAAGGCCTCTGCGCCGTCTCTTGTTCTGCAGGGGCGACGGCGCGGCCCCGGCGAGGCCGACGACGGCCTGCTGCGCGTCGGCTACACCTGCTCCAAGAAGGTCGGCGACGCCCCCACCCGCAACCGCGCAAAGCGCCGCCTGCGAGCGGCGGCGGCGCAGGTGCTGCCGCGATCGGGGCGCGCGGGCTGGGACTATGTGCTGATCGGGCGCTCCGAGGCCACCAACGCGCGGGTCTTCGCCGATCTGCTGCGCGATCTGGAGGGGGCCGTGGCGCGGGTGCACGGCGCCGGGGGCGCGCGGTTGTGACGCCGCTGGCGCTCGTGCTGAGCCTGCCGGTGCGCCTCTACCGCGCGACATTTTCGCCGCTGGTCGGCATGAGCTGTCGCTTCCATCCGACCTGCTCGGCCTATGCGCTTGAGGCGCTTGAGAAACACGGCGCCATCCGGGGCGGGTGGCTGACGCTGCGCCGCATCCTGCGCTGTCACCCCTGGGGCGGGTCCGGCTATGACCCGCCGCCCGAGAGAAAACCGCCGCTCCCCCCTGCGCCGACGCGGCGCGGCCAAGAGGTCTCGCAATCCCGCGCCGATCCGATTACATCGCGGGCGCGGCGCCTTCGCGGCGATCCGAGGACAGACGTGCCGCCCGGCGATGGGCGCACCCCCGATGAACGATGAGCGGAGCGCGCGATGAGCGACCAGAAAAACATGATCATGGCGGCGGCGCTCAGCTTCCTTGTGATCGTGCTGTGGCAGTTCTTTCTCGCCCCGCCGCCGCCCGACCCGGCGCTGATCGCCGAACAGGAGCAGCAGACGCAGAGCGAACCTGTCGAGGGCGTCCCCGCCGGGCCGCTGCCTGCGGCTGCGGTGACGGTGCCGCTGGAGCAGGCGCTGGCCGCCAGTGCGCGCGTGCCGATCGCCACGCCGCGGCTGACCGGCTCGATCTCGCTGCGCGGCGGTCGGGTCGATGAGCTGCGCCTGCTCGATCACCGCGAGACGGTCGATCGCGACTCGCCGCCGGTGGAGCAGCTTTTTCCCTACGGGACCGAGAACCCCTATTACGTCGTCTGGGGCTGGACGCCCGCGCGCGGCGCGCAGACCGGCCCGACGCCGGGCGCCGACACCACCTGGACCATGGCGCGCGGCGACACGCTGGCGCCGGGCAGGCCGGTCGCGCTGGCGTGGGAGAACGGCGCCGGGCTGACCTTCCGCCGCGAGTTCGCCATCGACGACAACTACATGTTCACCGTCACCCAGACGGTGGAGAACAACACCGATCAGTCGCTGACGCTGGCGCCCTACGGCACCGTGGCGCGGCACGGCACGCCGCCGACGATCGGCTTCTACATTCTCCATGAGGGCGCCATCGGCCATTTCGACGGCACGCTGAAGGAGATCGACTACAGCGACATGCTCGATCTCGACGCAGATACGGCCGAGGGCGGCCCGGCGGAGCGTATCGGCGTCACTGGCAACGGCTGGCTGGGCTTCACCGACAAATACTGGATGACGACGCTGATCGGCGGGCCCGACCGCGCCTTCACCGCCGTGTTCAAGGCGGTGCAGACCGCCGCCGGACCGGTGTTCCAGACCGATCTTCGCCACGCGGCGGTGACGGTGGCGCCGGGCGAGAGCGCCAGCGTCACCGACCTGATGTTCTCCGGCGCCAAGGAGGTGCGGCTGCTGCAGGCCTATGAGCGCGATCTGGGCATCGACGGCTTCGTGAATGCGGTGGACTGGGGCTGG
>CAZOZE010000134.1:0-7297 GCA_964584215.1 uncultured Rhodobacterales bacterium | reverse complement strand
CCCCCGCGCCCTGCTGAAATCGGTGTTCGGCTTCGACGACTACCGCCCCGGTCAGGGCGAGGTGGTCGAGGCGGTGCTGGCGGGGCGCGACGTGCTGGCGATCATGCCCACCGGCGGCGGCAAGTCGCTGTGCTATCAGCTCCCGGCGCTGGCGCGCGAGGGAGTGACGGTGGTGGTCTCGCCGCTGATCGCCCTGATGCGCGATCAGGTGGCGGCCCTGCGCGCGGCGGGGGTGGCGGCGGGCGCGCTGACCTCGGCCAACAGCGGCGCGGAGACCGAAGCCGTGATGCGCGCGCTGGGCGAGGGGCGGCTCAAGCTGCTCTACATGGCGCCCGAGCGCATCGCCGCCTCCGCCGCGCTGCTGCGCCGCGCCGAGGTGGCGCTGCTGGCGGTGGACGAGGCGCATTGCGTCAGCCAGTGGGGCCACGACTTCCGCCCCGATTATCTGAAGCTGGGCGAGTTGCGCCGCAGCCTCGGCGACGTGCAGACCGCCGCCTTCACCGCCACCGCCGACGCCGAGACCCGCGCCGAGATCGTGGCGCGGCTGTTCGACCGGCCGCCGCAGATCTTTTTGCGTGGCTTCGACCGGCCCAACCTGTTTCTCGCCTTTCAGCCCAAGGACCGCCCGCGCGACCAGCTGTTGCGCTATGTGCTGCCGCGCAAGGGGCGCTCTGGCATCGTCTATGCCGGATCGCGCAACAAGACCGAGGTGCTGGCCAAGGCGCTGAGCGACGCGGGGGTTGAGGCCCTGCCCTATCACGCAGGTCTCGACGCGCTGACGCGCCAGCGCAATCAGGACCGCTTTCAGCGCGAGGACGATCTGGTGATGTGCGCCACGGTCGCCTTCGGCATGGGGGTGGACAAGCCCGACATCCGCTATGTGGTCCACGCCGACCTGCCGAAATCGGTGGAGGCGTATTATCAGGAGATCGGCCGCGCGGGCCGCGACGGGGCGCCCGCCGAGACGCTGACGCTCTATGGCGTCGACGACATCAAGCTGCGCCGGATGCAGATCGACGAGGGCGCCGCGCCGGATGAGCGCAAGCGCGCCGACCATGCGCGGCTGAACGCGCTGCTGGCGCTGGCGGAGGCGCCGCGCTGTCGCCGCGTGACGCTGCTGGCCTATTTCGGCGAGACGGTGGCGCCGTGCGGCCACTGCGACCTGTGCCGCGAGCCGCCCACCCTGTTCGACGCCACGGTGGCGGCGCAAAAGGCGCTGTCGGCGATCCTGCGCACCGGAGAGCGCTATGGGCTGGAGCATCTGATCGCCGTGCTGCGCGGCGAGCGCACCGACAAGGTGCGCGCGCAGGGCCATGACGCGCTGCCGACCTTCGGCGCCGGCGCCGACTTCGACAAGGGCCAGTGGCGCGGCGTGTTCCGTCAGCTCAGCGCGCTGGGGCTGGTGTGGATCGACCCCGCCCGCTTCGACGCCTGGCGCTGCGCCGAGGACGCGCGGGCGGTGCTGAAGGGCGAGCGGCGGCTGGAGCTGCGCGCCGACGTGCTGCGCCCCGCGCGCGGCGCCGCCCGCCCCGCCCCCGCCGCGCTGGTGGCCGAGGAGGACGAGGCGCTGCTGTCGGCGCTGAAGGCCAGGCGGCGCACGCTGGCCGAGGCGCTGGGCGCGCCCGCCTATGTGGTGTTCGCCGACCGCACGCTGATCGACATGGCGACGCGCAAGCCGCAAAGCCTCGACGCGCTGACCGAATGTTACGGCGTCGGCGCGGCGAAGCTGGCGAAATACGGCCCGGCGTTTCTGGAGGTGCTGACCGGCGCGCCGGTCGCCGCCGCCCACCCCGCCCGCGCACGGCTCTCCGCCGCCGACCAGCGGCTGTTCGCGGCGCTGGAGGACGCCCAGCGCGACCTCGCGCGCGGGCCGGACGGCGCGGGCAAGTATCTGAATTGCACGGCGGGCACGCTGGCGAAGATCGTGGAGGCCAAGCCCGCCACGCTGACGGCGCTGGCGCGCGTTCAGGGCATGGGCGCGCAGAAGGTGGAGCGCTTCGGCGACGCCTTTCTGCGCGCGATCGCCGCGCGCATGGACGGCTGACCGCCGCACGGGCTATCAAGACGCTTGTCTGCGCGGAGCGCCCCATGAAGATCGCCACGTTCAACATCAACGGCGTCAAGGCGCGGCTGCCCGCGCTGCTCGACTGGCTGCGCGACAGCGCGCCGGAGGTGGCGGTGTTGCAGGAGATCAAGAGCGAGGACGCCGCCTTTCCCGCCGGGCCGATCGAGGACATGGGCTACAACGTCGCCACCCACGGCCAGAAGGGTTTCAACGGCGTCGCGATCCTGTCGAAGCGCCCGCTGGAGGACGTGACGCGCGGCCTGCCCGGCGACCCCGACGACGCGCAGGCGCGCTGGATCGAGGCGACGGTCAGCGGCGGCGACGGCGCGCTGCGGGTGTGCGGCCTCTACCTGCCCAACGGCAACCCGGCGCCGGGGCCGAAATACGACTACAAGCTGGCCTGGATGGCGCGGCTGGAGGCGCGGGCGCGCGCCCTGCTGGAGACCGAAGCGCCGGTGGCGATCATGGGCGATTTCAACGTGATTCCCCAGCCGCTAGACGCGCGCGACCCTGCGGCGTGGACCGGCGACGCGCTCTATCTGCCGCAAAGCCGCGCCGCGTGGCGCAGGCTGGTCCACCTCGGCCTTACCGACGCCTGGCGCGCGCTGCACGACGCCCCCGGCTATAGCTTTTGGGACTATCAGGCGGGCGCCTGGGCGAAGGACAAGGGCATCCGCATCGACCACATCCTGCTCAGCCCGCAGGCCGCCGACCGCCTGACCGCCTGCGGCGTGGACCGCGACGCGCGCGGCGGCGACAAACCGTCGGATCACGCGCCGGTCTGGGCCGAACTGGAGATCGGCTGAGCGCGCGCCGCCCCCCCCTGAGCCGCCGCGCCCAAACCGGGCGGTCCGTGCGCACGGAAGCGTTGAACCACGCGCCGCGCGGGACGCTCGGGGATGATTTCAGGTTGCGCTGCGGGCGACCGGGGGCTACGCGCCGATCTCGAAATTTGGCGCGCGCTGAAATTGCGGTTTGGCTCTGCGGCGTATTGCCGCATATGTGATCTGACGGACGCTCCCCGCCCGCCGCTCGATCCCGCCACGGGCGAAGACTTCGCGACGGCGCGGCGAGCGGGCGGGCGGGCCGCGCGGCTGTATGAGGACCGGGCGTTTTGATGAAGGTGAACTGGGCGCGGCTGCGCCACGAGTGGCTGGGCAACGTCCGCGGCGACCTCGTGGCCGGGCTGGTGGTGGCGCTTGCGCTGATCCCGGAGGCGATCGCGTTCTCGATCATCGCGGGCGTGGACCCGCAGGTGGGGCTGTTCGCGTCGTTCTCGATCGCGGTGATCGTCGCGATCACCGGCGGCAGGCCGGGGATGATCTCCGCCGCTACCGCCGCGACCGCCGTGCTGATGGTGACGCTGGTCAGGGAGCACGGGCTGCAATACCTGCTGGTCGCCACCATCCTCGCGGGCGTGCTGCAGGTGGCGGCGGGGGCGCTCCGGCTGGGCGGGCTGATGCGGTTCGTGTCGCGCTCGGTGATGACCGGATTCGTCAACGCACTGGCGATCCTGATCTTTCTGGCCCAGATCCCGGAGCTTGTCGGCGTGCCGCCGCTGACCTATGCGATGGTGGCGGCGGGCCTCGCCATTCTCTACCTCATGCCGATGGTCACCAAGGCGGCGCCTGCGCCGCTGGTGTGCATCGCGGCGCTGACGGCGGCGGCCATCGTCTTCAGGCTGGACGTGCGCACGGTGGGCGACATGGGCGCGCTGCCGACCGCGCTGCCGGTGTTTCTGCTGCCCGACGTGCCGCCGACCTTCGAGACGCTGCTGATCGTGCTGCCCTACTCGGCGGCGGTGGCGGCGGTGGGCCTGCTGGAATCGCTGATGACCGCCTCGATCGTGGACGAGCTGACCGACACCACGTCGCAGCGCAACCGCGAGTGCGTCGGCCAGGGCCTCGCCAATATCGGCGCCGGCTTCATCGGCGGCATGGCGGGCTGCGCCATGATCGGCCAGTCGATCATCAACATCCAGTCGGGCGGGCGCGGGCGGCTGTCGTGCCTGTTCGCGGGCGCCGCGCTGCTGTTCATGATCCTGGTGCTGGGCGAATGGGTGGCGCAGATCCCGATGGCCGCGCTTGTGGCGGTGATGCTCATGGTCAGCATCGGCACGTTCAGCTGGTCCTCGATCAGCAAGCTGCGCGAGCATCCGGCCAGCTCCAGCATCGTGATGCTGGCCACGGTGGTTGGCGTGGTGCTGACCCACAATCTCGCCATCGGCGTGCTGCTGGGGGTGCTGCTGTCGGGGCTGTTCTTCGCGGGCAAGATCGCGCAGATCTTCCGCGTGCGCTCGTCGCTGTCGCCCGACGGGACGCACCGCGCCTATATCGTCGAGGGGCAGGTGTTCTTCGCCTCGTCCGACGCCTTTCTGGCCGCGTTCGACTTTCGCGAGGCGCTGGAGCGCGTCACCATCGACCTCAGCCGCGCGCATATCTGGGACATCTCCAGCGTCGCGGCGCTGGACATGGCGGTGCTCAAGTTCCGCCGCGAGGGCGCGGAAGTTTCGGTTATCGGGCTGAACGAAGCGAGCGAAACCATTGTGGACAAGCTCGGAATAGCGGAAAAGCCCGGCGCGCTCGACAAGTTGATGGGCCATTGAAGGAAACGGCGCGATGACCATGGTTCTGGCCTGCATCGACGGCTCGATCTATTCGCACAGCGTCGCCGACCACGCGGCCTGGGCGGCGAAGCGGCTGGGCGCCTCGGTCGAGACGCTGCAGGTGCTGGGGCGGCGCGAGGCGGCGTCCTCCGACCGTTCCGGCCGCATCGTCGCAGGCGCGCGGCGGCAGCTGCTTGAGGAGCTGGCGACGCTCGACGCCGAGCGCGCCAAGCTGTTGCAGCGACAGGGGCGGCTCGACCTGGAGGAGGCCCGCACCCGGATCGAGGCGGCGGGCGTCGCCGCCGTCGCCACGACCCTGCGCAACGGCGACCTGCTGGAGACGGTGGCGGAACGCGAGGCGGGCGCCGATCTGGTGGTGATCGGCAAGCGCGGCGAGGCGGCGGATTTCGCAAAACTGCACCTCGGCTCGAACCTCGAGCGCATCGTGCGCGCCAGCACGCGGCCCATTCTGGTGACGTCGCGCGCGTTTCACCCGATCCGACGTTTCCTGCTGGCCTTCGACGGTCGCGCCAGCGCGCTCAAGGCGGTGGACGCGGTGTCACGCTCGCCGCTGTTCGCGGGGCTGACCTGCGATCTGGTGACGGCGGGCGCCGAGACGGCGGAGGCGCGCCAGCGGCTCGACGCCGCCGCCGCGCAGTTGCGCGCGGGCGGCATGACCGTCTCGGCGCGCATCGCGCCCGGCCAGCCCGACGTCGTGATCGGCGCGGCGGTGGAGCGCGACGGCGCGGACATGGTGGTGATGGGCGCCTACGCGCACTCCCGCCTGCGCAGCCTCGTGATCGGGAGCACCACGTCCGAGCTGATCCGCGCCTGCAATACGCCGATCATGGTTTATCGCTGAGCCGCGCTCAGGTCAGCCCCCGCGCCCGCCGCGCGGCGCGCAGGGCGGCGAGGCGCGCGGCGGGGCGCGGGCCAGGCGGGCCGACGCTGCCCTCCAGCAGCCGCTCCGCCATCGCCCCGGCGGCGATCCGGCGGCCCTCGCGCTGATAGAACGATCCCTTGAACTGGATCTGCTCCGCCAGCGTGGCGAGGAACGCCGCGACCACCGCCGGGTCCGGCTTCTGCGGCGCGGCCCAGAACCAGTCGAGCGGCCCCGGATCGGTCAGCCCCGCCATGGCGTAGATCGCCGCGCCCAGCGCCCTGACCGGCGCGCCGACCCGCAGCGCATGGACGCCAACGGTGGAGTTGATCGTCACCACCCCGGTCGCGCCGCAGATCAGCCGGTTGAGATCGCCGCCGTCCAGCGTCAGCACCCGCTCGGCCACGCCATGCGACGCCGCCAGCCGCGCCACCACCTTCGGCCAGTTCTCCCAGCCGTTGTCCAGCGGATGCAGCTTGATCACCAGCCGCCGCTCCGGTTCGGCGTTGGCGGCGAAGGAGGCGATCACCTCGGCCAGCATGTCGCCCTGATGGCGATAGGGCGCGCAGGCGCGCAGCTGATAATCGCTCTGCAATTGCAGCGCGAGCAGCGTGTAGGGCCATTGGCCGCCGAGGCACGCGGCCTCGACCGCCGCCGCCGCCCGTTTCGCCGCCCCGCCGCGCGCCAGCTTGGCCAGCCAGCACAGATAGTCGAACACCGGGGAATAATACTTGTCCGCCGCATAGCAGGGATAGAGCGGTCGTCCGAACGTGGCGGTGAGATTATACAGCACCTCGCCCGCCGCCTCGTGCAGAAACGGGTGATGGTGGCGCGACGTGAAGTCCGGCGCGGGCGCGGCGGGGTTCAACTGCGCCGGGTCGTCGGTGAAATGCGAATAGGCGCCGCCGCCCTCGCGCTCCAGCGTCAGCCAGTCGGGGCGCAGATAGCCGAATTCGACGGCATAGGCGCCGATCCCTGCGGCGCGCGCCACTTTTTGCGCGATGCGGTGCCAGGGCAGCCGGTCGGCGAAATACACGATGTCGGTCACGCCTTCGCGCGCCACATAGGCGCTCAGCCAGCGGCGCCAGCCCGACAGCCGCCCGCGATAGGAGACCGCCCCGCCGCGCCGCCAGAACAGCGCGTCGCCCGCGTTGAGGTTGATCCGGCGCACCTGCGCGCCGCGCGCGGCCACCGCGTCGCCAAGCTCCGACCAGAACGGCGTCGGCGGGCCTTGCAGGAATAGCACGGTGCGGTCGGCGGGCGCCACGGCTTCTCCTGTGGGCGGGGGATGTGCGCGGGCGATAGCGGGGGGTCGCGGGCGTGTCAACGCGGGGTCGCGATCATGGTTGCACGACCTGCATTGCTGGCGCCCCGGTTCCGATCAGCGGCTTTCCGGTGGAAAGCCGCAGGGACCGGTCGGCGGGAGGCGCAAGCCGGACGCCGAGGGGGGCTGCTGCATGGACAACAGCGCAGGATCGGCGCGGGGCCGCCCGGCGGACGCGTTTCGCGGCCGCCTTGGGGCGGGCGGCCGCGGGCCGATCCTGACGCTGGGCGCGCCCGCCGCCAGCGTTGAAGCGGGCGCATGCGCCGAATGCGACCGCCCCATCTCTCAGCCGCTTGGCGCGCCCGCGCGAACCCCCTAAAGCGGAGCCGCCATGACCGACGCCGCCGCCTCGCGCCGGGTGCTGCTGCTGCAAGGGCCGCGCTCGCCGTTCTTCGCCCGCCTCGCCGACGCGCTGACCGCGCG
>CAZOZE010000133.1:0-7199 GCA_964584215.1 uncultured Rhodobacterales bacterium | reverse complement strand
CGGCTGATGCTCGACGCCGACATGCAGTATTCCTGCGGCTACTGGGCCGACGGCGCGCAGACGCTGGAGGCGGCGCAGACTGCGAAAAAGCGCCACATCGCCGCCAAGCTGGACCTGAAGCCGGGGCAGCGGGTGCTCGACGTCGGCTGCGGCTGGGGCGGCATGGCGCTGTATCTGGCGGCGGTGGCGGACGTGGAGGTGGTCGGCGTCACGCTCGCCGAAGAACAGCTGAAGGTCGCGCGGGCGCGGGCGGCGGCGGCGGGGCTGGCCGACCGGGTGCGCTTCGAGCTGTGCGACTATCGGCGTGTCGAGGGCAGGTTCGACCGCATCGTGTCGGTGGGGATGCTGGAGCATGTCGGCGTCGATCAGCTCCCCACCTATTTCCTGACCGTGCGCGACCATCTGGCGGCCGGTGGCGTGGCGCTGATCCACTCGGTCAGCCGCAAGGGGCCGCCGGGCGTGACCGGCCCGTTCATCCGCAAGCATATCTTCCCCGGCGGTTATTCGCCCGCGCTGTCGGAGACGATGGCGGCGGTCGAGACGTCCGGGCTCTGGACGCTCGACGTCGAGATCTGGCGGCTGCACTACGCCGAGACGCTGCGCGCCTGGCGGCGGCGGTTTCTCGACGCGCAGGACCGGTTGCCCGCGCGCTATGACGCGCGGTTCCGGCGGATGTGGGAGTTCTACCTCGCCGGCTGCGAAGGCGCGTTCCGCTATGGCGGAACCACGGTTTTCCAGATGCAGCTGGGGGCCGCGCGCGACGCCGCGCCGCTGACGCGCGACTATATCGACCGCAACAAGGCGGCGCTGCGGGCGCGCGAGGCGGCGGCGCTGCCCGGCCTGCTCGCCTCGAGCGGCGCGGCGTTCGAGGCTGGACGCGGGGCTGCGGGGCGCTAGGCTGCGCGGCGCGAACCGCAATTTTCACAGGATGACCCGATGACCGATCTCGACGCCCTCGCGGCGCAGCTTGTGGACGCCGCGCTGAAGGCGGGGGCGGATGCGGCGGACGCGCTGGCGATGTCCGGCGCCGAGGTCTCGATCGCGGTGCGCGGCGGCGCGCTGGAGGAGGCCGGGCGCGCCGAGAGCCTCGATTTCGGCGTGCGGGCGCTGGTGGGCAGGCGGCAGGCGTGCGTCTCGGCTTCCGACGCGCGGCCCGAGACGATTCGCGCGCTCGCCGAACGCGCGGTGGCGATGGCGCGCGAGGCCCCCGAAGATCCATGGTGCGGGCTGATGGACCCCGAGACGCTGGGCGCGCCCGTCGATCCCGCGACGCTGATGCTTGAGGACGCCGCCGCCGCGCCCGCCCCCGCCGCGCTTCAGGCGCTGGCGCTGGAGGCCGAGGCGGCGGCGCGCGGCGTGGCCGGCGTGGCGCAGGTGGACAGCGCGCAGGCGAGCTTCAGCCGCACCACGCTGGCGCTGGCGGCGTCGAACGGGTTTTGCGGCGGCTACGCGCGCACCTCGGCGGGCCTGTCGGTCTCGGCGATCGCGGGCGAGGGGACCGGCATGGAGGGCGATTACGATTACGCCGTGCGCCGCCGCATGGCCGACCTGCCGCCGCCGGGCGAGATCGGCGCCCGCGCGGCTGCGCGGGCCGTGGCGCGGCTCAATCCGCGCAAGGCGCCGTCGGGCGCGTTCCCGGTGCTGTTCGACCGCCGCGCGGCGCCGTCGCTGATCGGGCATCTGCTCTCCGCCGCCAACGGCGCGGCGGTGGCGCGCGGCGCAAGCTGGCTTTCGGCGCGGATGGGCGACGCGGTGCTGCCCGACTGGGCCGATCTTGTCGAGAACCCGCTGCTGCCCGGCGGGCCGTCGTCGCGCCCTTTCGACGCCGAGGGGGTGGCGTCGCGGGCGCAGCCGATCGTGACCGGCGGGCGGCTGGCGCGCTGGCTGCTGGACGGGGCGAGCGCGCGGCAACTGGGCCTGCGCACCACCGGCAACGCGCGGCGCGGCGTCTCCTCGCCGCCCGCCCCCGGCGCGACCAACGTGCGGCTGACGCCGGGGGAGCGCTCGCCTGCGGAGCTGATGGCCGGGATGGGCCGCGGGCTGATGGTCACGTCGCTGATGGGCGCCAGCGTCAGCCCCACCACCGGCGCCTACAGCCGGGGCGCGGCGGGGTTCTGGATCGAGAACGGCGAGATCGCCTATCCGGTGTCGGAGGCGACCATCGCAGGCGCGCTGCCCGACTTTCTGCGCCGGATGACGGCGGCGGACGATCCCGACCCTTATGTGGCGACCTCGGTTCCCGCGCTGCTGGTGGAGGGCCTCGTTGTCGCCTGAGGACGACCGCGCGCTGCTGGCCACGGCGGCGCGCGCGGGCGGCGACGCGGCGATGGCGTTCTTTCGCCGCAACCCCAAACGCTGGGACAAGCCGGGCGGGGCCGGGCCGGTCACCGAGGCCGATCTGGCGGTGGACGCGCTGCTGACGCGGTCTCTGCGCGCCGCGCGGCCCGGCTATGGCTGGCTGTCGGAGGAGACGCCTGACGACGCCGCGCGGCTGGGGCGCGAGAAAGTGTTCATCGTCGATCCCATCGACGGCACCCGCGCCTTCATCGCCGGAGAAAACGGCTGGTGCGTCGCGCTGGCGGTGGCGACTGCGGGCCGGATCACGGCGGCGGCGGCGTGGTTTCCCGCGCTGGGCGCGCTGTATTCCGCGTCGCTGGGCGGCGGCGCCACGCGCGACGGCAGGCCGATCCGCCATTCGGGGCGATGCACGCTCGGCGGCGCGTCGGTGCTGGCGGGCGCGGCGCAGCTTGGGGCGGAGCACTGGCCGGGCGGCGCGCCGCCGGTGACGCGCAGCCTGCGCCCGTCGCTGATCCAGCGCATCTGTCTGGTGGCGGACGGCGGCTTTGACGCGACGCTGAGTTTCCGCGCCACCTGGGAATGGGACATCGCCGCCGGCGCGCTGATCGCGTCTGAGGCGGGCTGCGCCGTCACCGACGGCGCGGGCGCGGCGCTGGCGTTCAATGCGGCGACGCCGCGCGCGGCGGGGCTGATGGTGGCGCCGCCGCCGCTGCATGCCGCGCTGATGGACTGGCGGCGGCGCTGACCCGCGCCTCTGCGCAGGCGACGGCGTTGACCCGCGCGCCCGCGCGGCTATGGTGCGCGCGACCCCGGTGGCGCGCGGCGCCCCCGACAACGGAGCGCGCCCATGACCGTCAGGCTGCATCTCGTGTTCGGCGGTGAGCTGAAACATCCGCACGGCGGCGAATTCGCCGACCCGGAGGCGCTCGACGTGGTGGGGATCTATCCCAACTACGCCAAGGCGCACGACGCTTGGAAGGCCGCCGCGCACCGCACCGTTGACAACGCCAGGATGCGCTATTTCATCGCCCATCTGCATCGCCTGCTCGATGAAGAGGACGAGAACAGCGGCGAGCCGGAGCAGGTCTGAGCGCGCGCGGCCCATGCGCCTGCGCGACTTCTCCTCCGGTGCGGCGATTCGGGTTCTGGGCTGGCTGGGCGGGGCCTATATCCGCCTCGCCTGGGCGACGACGCGCTGGCGGGTGGAGGGCGGCGCGAATCGTCAGGCGCTGATCGCCAGGCCCGGGCCGCTGATCGGCGCGTTCTGGCACAACCGGATCGTGTTCTCGCCGATGACGCGGCTGCCGGGGCGGCGCGCCCATGCGGTGATCTCGGCCAATCGCGACGGAGAATTCATGGCGGCGGTGGCGCGCGGCTTCGGCGTCGCGCTGATCCGCGGCTCCAGCGCCGATCCGCGCAAACCGGCCAAGGACAAGGGCGGGCGCGCGGTCTATGCCGCCGGTCTGCGAGCGCTGCGGGCGGGCGACACGGTGGCGATCGCGGTCGATGGCCCGCGCGGCCCCAGGATGCGGGTCCAGCCCGGCGCGGCGCTGTTGTCCGCCGCAGCGCCGGCGCCGGTGATCCCGGTCGCCTACGCCACACGGCGCGGCTGGTATGTGAACAGCTGGGACCGTTTCCTGCTGCCATGGCCGTTCGACAGCGGCGTGATGGTCTATGGCGCGCCGCTGCCGCCGCCGGCGACGGCCACGCCCGAGGCGGTGGAGGCGCACCGGCAGGCGCTGGAGGCGGCGCTGACCGAGGTCAGCCGTCGCGCCGACCGGCTGGCGGGGCGCGCGCCGATCGAGCCGGCATGAGCCCGGCGCTGGCGTGCTATCTGGCCGCCTCGCAGCTGGCGGCGCCGCTGGCCCGGCTCTTGCTGGCGCGGCGCGCGGCGCGCGGCAAGGAGGACAAGGCGCGGCTGGGGGAGCGCATGGGCCGCCCCGGCCTGCCGCGCCCCGACGGCCCGCTGGTGTGGCTGCACGGCGCCAGCGTCGGCGAGGCGCTGGCGGCGCTGGCGCTGATCGCGCGCATGGGCGCGGCGCGGCCGGGGCTGCAATTCCTGCTGACCACCGGCACGCTGACCTCGGCGCGGATGGTGGCGCCGCTGATGCCGCCGACCGCGCGCCACCAGTTCGCGCCGCTCGACGCCTGGGCCTTCGTGACGCGGTTTCTGGCGCATTGGCGCCCCGATCTGGCGGCGCGGATCGACAGTGAGCTTTGGCCCGCGACGCTGGTCGCCACCGCGCAGGCCGCGACACGGCGCGCGGCGCATGGGCGCGCGCGGCGCGCGGCGCGCGGCGATGCGCAGGGATCGGGGATCGGGGAGGCGCGAGCCGCCGGGGGCGCGGATGTGCAAGCCGCCGCGCGCGTGGATGTGTCGGGCGCCGGGGGCGCGGATGTGGTGGTCGCCGGGGGCGTGGGTGTGTCGGGCGCCGGGGGCGTGGGTGTGTCGGGCGCCGGGGGCGCGGATGTGTCGGGCGCCGCGCGCGCGGATGTGTCGGGCGCCGGGGGCGTGGGTGTGTCGGTCGCCGGGGGCGCGGATGTGGTGGTCGCCGGGGGCGACGGCGCGGCGCGCAGGGCGGCGCGAGACCCGGCGGGCGCGTGGCGCGGCGCGCCGCTTGCGCTGGTCAATGGGCGCATTTCGGCGCGCTCGCAGCGCGGCTGGGCCTGGGCGCCGGGGATGGCGCGGGCGCTGATGGCGCGCTTTTCGCTGATCCTGGCGCAGGATGCGGCCAGCGCGGCGCGGTTCATGGCGCTCGGCGCCGATCCGGCGCGGGTGCGGGTCGGCGGCGCGCTCAAGGCCGCCGCGCCGCCGCCCGCCGCCGACCCCGAAGCGCTCGCGTCGGTGCGCGCGGCGGCGGGGGCGCGGCCCGTCTGGGTCGCCGCCAGCACCCATGCGCCGGAGGAGGCGCTGGCGCTGGCCGCCCACGCGCAAAGCGCGATTCCCGGCCTGCTGACCATCATCGCGCCGCGCCATCCCGAGCGCGGGGCGGCGGTGGCCGCGCTGGCGCGGGGCGCCGGGCTGACGGTCACGCGGCGCTCGGCGGGGCAGGGGATCGACGGCGCCGCTGTCCATGTCGCCGACACGCTGGGCGAGATGGGCCTGTGGTATCGGCTGGCGCCCTTCGCCTTCATCGGCGGTTCGGTGGCCGAGATCGGCGGTCACAACCCTTACGAGCCCGCAGCGCTGGGCGCCGCGCTGGCCCACGGGCCGCATGTGGCGAACTTCGCCGACGCCTATGCGGCGCTCGACGGCGCGGCGCGGCGGGTGACCGACGCGGGCGAGCTGGCCGCTGCGCTGGTCTGGGCGCTGGCGCCCGGCGGCGGGCTGACGCCGCAGGCGGCTGCGGCGGCGCGGGCGGGGGCGGCGGCGCTGGCGCCCGATACGGATGCGCTCGACGCCGCCGCCGCGTCGCTGCTGGCGCTGCTTGACGGGAGGGGCTGATGCGCGCGCCGGGCTTCTGGTCGAACCCGCCCGGAGCGCCGGGGCTTGTCGCGCTTCTGCTGACGCCGCTCGGCTGGCTCTGGGGGATGGCGGGGCGGCTGCGGCGGCGCCTGGCGCGCCCCGTGCGCGCGCCAGTCCCGGTGATCTGCGTCGGCAACCTCACCGCAGGCGGCGCGGGCAAGACGCCGACGGTGATCGCGCTGCTCTCGGCGCTGAGCGCGCGCGGGATCGCCGCCCACGCGGTCACGCGCGGCCATGGCGGGCGCGAGCGCGGGCCGCATCGCGTCGATCCCGCGCGTGACGACGCCGCCCGCGTGGGCGATGAGCCGCTGTTGCTGGCGTCCTGGGCGCCGGTCTGGGTGGCGCGCGACCGCGCGGCGGGGGCGCTGGCGGCGGCGCGCGCCGGGGCGGCGGCGGCGGTGCTGGACGACGGCCACCAGAACCCCTCGCTGGTCAAGGATCTGTCGCTGGTGGTGGTGGACGCGGGCGCGGGGTTCGGCAATGGGCGGCTGATCCCGGCGGGGCCGCTGCGCGAGGACGTGGCCGGGGGCCTCGCCCGCGCCGACGCCGTGGTGCTGATCGGCGGGGACGCCGAGGCGCAGGCGACGCTGGCGCGCTGGCCGCTGCTCGGCCGTCTGCCGGTGCTGCGCGCCCGGCTGGAGCCGCTGGCGACCGGCCTGCCGCTCGGCGGCGCGGCGGTGGTCGCTTTCGCCGGGATCGGGCGGCCCGGGAAATTCTTCGCCACGCTGCGCGGGCTGGGCGCAAATCTTGTCGCCGCCCACGCCTTCCCAGATCATGCACCCTATGCGCCGCGCGTGCTGCGCCGCATGATCGCCGAAGCGCGCGCCGCCGACGCCATGCTGGTCACCACCGAGAAGGACGCCGTGCGCCTGCCGCCCGCGTTTCGCGCCGAGGTGATGGCGCTGCCGGTGCGGCTGGAGTTCGACGACCCCGATGCGCTGGCGGCGCTGCTGGTGCGGGTGACGCGGGGCTGAGTCGCGTCGCCGTGGCGAACGCCGCCCCCGGCGCGGCGACTGCGCGCCGCGCCGTCTGTTCCGCGTCGGCGGGAGAGGTTGTGCGCGCGAAGCGGCCCTACAGCGTCACCGATCCCATCACCGGCATCTGATGCACGGGGACCGGCGCGATCGCCGCCGCCAGTTCATCCGCGTTCTGAGCCAACAGCGGGAATGTCTTGTAATGGCAGGGGATCACGTCGCGGAACTGGAAGAACTTGTTGCAGGCGTAGGCGGCGCGCTTCTGGTCCATGGTGAAGTGGCCGCCCATGCACAGGATGCCGATGTCGGGCGCGTGCAGGTCGGCGATCAGCCCCATGTCGGCCATCACGTCGGTGTCGCCGGTGAAATAGATCGTGCGCCCCTCGCCCGCGATCACGAAGCCGCCCTCGGTGCCCATATAGACCGGCGCGCCGTCCACGGTGGCCGAGGACGAGTGCAGC
>CAZOZE010000132.1:0-8631 GCA_964584215.1 uncultured Rhodobacterales bacterium | reverse complement strand
GGCCGCGCTGCCGATCTTCGCAATCCCGGCGCTGGCGGTGATCGCCTCGCTGGTCGCGCAGCGCGCGGTGGTGCTGGCGCCCGACAAGCTCATGCCGAAGCTGCAGCGCATCTCGCCGCTGGCCACCTTCAAGAACAAGTTTGGCCCCACCGGCCTTGTGGAGTTCCTGAAAAGCGCGGTGAAGATGGCGCTGATCGGCGCCGCCGTGTGGTTCTGGCTGAAGGCGGCGCTGCCCGATCTGCTGCGCCTCGCCGCCCTGCCCGCGCGGGGGCTGGCGCGGACGCTGGGCGACACGCTGTTGTCGCTGCTGTTCGTGGTCGCCGCGATCACGGTGGCGATCGGCGCGGTCGATTACCTGTGGCAGCGTTACGACCATGCCCGCAAGCTGCGCATGTCGCTCGACGAGATGCGCCGCGAGAACCGCGAGACCGAGGGCGACCCGCACCTGAAAGGCGCGCGCCGCCGCCGCGCCGAGGAAATCGCGCTCAACCGCATGATGCTCGACGTGCCCAAGGCCGACGTGGTGATCGTCAACCCCACCCACTACGCCGTGGCGCTGAAATGGTCGCGCGAAAAGGGGTCGGCACCGGTCTGCGTCGCCAAGGGCGTCGATGCGGTGGCGGCGCAGATCCGCGCCAGGGCGGCGGAGGCGGGCGTGCCGCTGCACCGCGACCCGCCGACCGCGCGCGCGATCCACGCCACGGTCGAGATCGGCCAGGAGATCCGCCCCGAACAGTATCGCGCCGTCGCCGCCGCGCTGCGCTTCGCCGCCGAGATGCGCCGCAAGGCCGCAAGCCACAGGAGCCGCCGATGAACCCCAAGGCGCTGGAGGCGCTGCGCCGCCTCGCCGCGCTCAAGGCGCAGCGCGCGCTGGGCGAACTCGCCGCCGCCCGCGCCGAGGCGCAGGCCGGGGCGGCGGCGGTCGCGGCGGCGGAGGAGGCGACCGCGCAGACCTATCAGGCCGACGCCGCAGAGGCGCCCGCGCAATGGCGGGTGCGCGCCGCGCTGGAGCGCCGCGCCAGCGCCGCGCGCGCCGCCCTTACCGCCCGCCGCGCCGACGAGGATGAGGCGCGCGACCGCGCCGCCGCCGCCGTGGCGCGCGAACAGGGCGTCGAGGCGCTGGCCGACCGCGCCCGCGCCGCCGCCGCGCAGGCCGACGCCCGCCGCGCCGAGCGCAGCGCAGGCGTGCTGCAATCGCTGCGCCCGCGCATGGAGCTGTAGGCGCGGGCGCGGCGGCGGGACGCCCCCGGCCTTCCGCCCGGCGGTGCGCGCCCGCCGCCGCGTCGATCGCAGCGCTGCGCGGGCGGCGCGGCCATCCCTGTCTCCCCCTGCGGCGAGGGTCGGGGCGGGAGCGCCCCGGCGCACGGCCCTCAGCGTTTCACGCCGCCGAAGCTCAGCAGAAACGTCGCGCCCTCGCCCGGCGCGCTCTTGGCGCGGATGTCGCCGCCGTGCGCCTCCATCACGCGGCGGCAGATCGCCAGCCCCATGCCGAAGCCCTCGCCGCCGTCGTCCAGCCGCAGGCCGGGCGCGAACAGATCGCGCGCGCGCGCGGGGTCGAAACCGCGCCCGTTGTCGGCGACCGCGACCGCAGGCGCGTCGCCCTCGCCCGCGAACACCCGCACCACCGGCGCGCGGTCCTCGGCGCGATAGCGCAGGGCGTTCTCGATCAGGTTGCGAAACACCAGCTCCAGCGTGTGCGCCGATCCCTCGACCACCGGCAGCGCGCCCACCTCGATGCGCCCGCCCAGCCGCGCGGCCTCGTCGGCGCTGTGCGCCGCCGCCGCCTGCGCCACCGCCGTCAGATCAACCGGCGCGAACGCCGTCTCCGGCGGGGCGCTGCGCGCAAAAGCCAGCAGGTCGCGCACCTGCGCCTGAAGCCGCTCCGCCCGCGCCGCCACCGCCTCCAGCGCGGCGGGCGCGTCGCCCGCCAGCCCCGCGCGCGCCCGCGCCGCGATGCGGCCCAGCGGCGCGATCAGGTCGTGCCCGGCAAGGAAGGCGAATTGCTCGAGATCGCGGTTCGAGCGCGCCAGCGCCTCGGTGCGCCTTCGCAGCGCCTCCTCCACGCCATGCCGCTCGGTCATGTCGCGGCCGACGGCGGCGATCCGCGCGCCGCCCGCCATCGGGCGCAGCGTCAGCGACAGATCGTAGGTCCCGCCGTCGCGGCGCAGCGCGAAGGTCTCGACGCGCACTTCCGCGCGCGCGCCCGCCAGCAGCGGCGCGATCAGCGCGGCGAAGGCCGCCGCGTCGTATTCCGGCAGCAGGTCGGGATAGCTGAGCCGCGTCATGTCGCGCGCCGACAGCCCGAGGTTGTTCATGGCGGCGGGATTGGCGCGCAGGATGCGCAGACTGTCAGGGTCGAGCACCGCCACCTCGACCGGACTTGAGCGCAGGATTTCCTCCGCCAGCGCCGCGTCCGCCGCCGGACCGTCGAGCGGGGTCAGCGCGCCGATCAGCCCGGCGCCCTTGGCGACGCCTGCGTCGCGAAACAGCGCCGTGCGCCCGTCGGCGCGCGTGAGCGAGACATCCGCGCTCCAGCGACCATCCGCGCCACAGCGCGCGAGCGCCGAGGCGCGGGCGCGGCGGCTGGCCGGGCTGAGCCGCGCCTCGAAATCCGCCACAGGCTGCGGCCCCGCCGCCAGCCCGGTCAGCGCCGCCAGCCGCGCGTCGAGGTCGATCACGCCCGCCGCAGGGTCGAGCGTATAGGCCCCGGCGAACGCCATCTCCGCCAGCGCCGCCGCGCGCTGGCCCGAGAGGTCGGCGTCGTGGCGCGCCTGCGCCGCCTCCGCCGCGTCGCGCGCATAGACGAACCAGCCCATCAGCCGGACGCCGTCGCGCTCCGGCCCGCCCGCCAGCGTGACCGGGCGCCAGCCGCCCTCCGGCCTGCGCAGCCGCGCCGACAGCTGAAACGCGCGGCCCTCGGCGTGGGCGGCGCCCCATTCCGCAGCCACCGCGCCCGCATCGTCGGGGTGCACGATCTCCAGCCAGCCGTCGCCGTCGGCGCCGCGCAGCGCCGCGACATCCTGCCCGGTGAAGGCGCGCCAGTCGCCCGAGCCGCCGACCAGCCGCCCGTCGGCGGAGAATTGCAGCGACACCGCGCCCACCCAGTCGAGCAACTGGCGCAGCTCGGCGCCGCGTGCGCGGGCGTCGGCCTCCGCCGCGACCAGCCGCGACACCTCGATCAGGCTGACCACCGCGCCGCTGACCGTGCGCCCGTCGCGCACCGGCGCCGCGCGCACCATCCACACTGCGCCGTCGGTCGCGCAGCGCTCCTCCTCCTGCATCGCGCCGCGCTCCATGGCGCTCTCCAGCCAGCCGCACAGGTCGAAACCGGCGAGCTGATGGGTGATGTGGCTGAGGTGGCGGCCCTCGTCGCCCTGGATCAGGTTCACGACGCGCGTCGCGGTGGCGGTGAAGCGGCGCACGTTCAGCGCCCGGTCCACGAACACCACCCCCACCCCGGTCGCCTGCAACAGCCCGGAGACGTCCTTGGTGAGCTGGGTCAGCTCCTCGTTCTTGCGCTCGTACTCCGCATTGACGGTGTAGAGCTCCTCGTTGACCGAGTGCAGTTCCTCGTTGGTGCTCTGCAACTCCTCATTGGCGGTCATCAGTTCTTCGTTGGTGGATTGCAGCTCCTCGTTCGCGGTCTCAAGCTGCTCCAGCATCGCCTGAAGGTTCTCGCGCTCCGCGCGCAGCGCGTCCTCCAGCCACGCGATGCGCTGTTCGGCGGCCTTGTCGAGCGGTTCGGCGACGCCCGGCGCGGCGCCCGCCGGGGCGGGGCCGAAGGCGATGAAAACCCGGTCTGCGACGCCGTCGAGGCCTTGCACCGGATGCGCCGACAGCGTCAGCGTCTCCGACCCCTCCCCCGCCGCATAGCTCGCCCCGGCGCCGGTGCGCAGGGTGCGCTCGATGGCGGTGGACAGCGCCGCGCGCAGGCCGGGGCGGATCAGCTTCAGCACGTCGCGCGTGAACGGCCCCGGCTGCGGCGGCGCCAGATGGCGCTGGCCTTCGCCGACCACATGCAGCAACTCGCGGTCGCGCCCGATCAGCAGGCCGGCGGGGGCGAACAGCTCCAGCACCGCCTGCAGCGCGGCGGCGTTGGCGCCGCGCGTCGGCCCGGCGGGGGCGGTGGCGCGCCGCCGCGCCAGCCCGTCCGCCGCCCAGCGCCCGCTCGCGATCAGCTCGCCCATGGCGCCCGCGTCGCGCCGGTCGGCGCCGCGCTTGCGAAACAGCCGCCAGCGCGCGTCGATGGCGGCGAAGCGGCCGTTGTCCTCGCCGACGGACTCGCTCGGCCCCAGCAGCAGGAAACCGCCGCTCGACAGGCTGAAGTGGAACAGCGACAGCGCCTTGCTCTGCGCCGAAGGCTCAAGATAGATCAGCGCGTTGCGGCATGAAATGAGGTTGGTGTTGATGAACGGCGGGTCGCGCAGCATGTTGTGCTGCGCGAACACGATCCAGTTGCGGATCTCGGGGCCCACCCGCCAGTCGCCCTCGTCGTTGCGCTCGAAGAACGCGGCGCGGCGTGCGGGTGCGACGCCCGCCATCTCGGTCTCGGTATAGACGCCCGCCGCCGCGCGCTCCAGCGCGGCGGGGCTGATGTCGGTGGCGAAGATCTGCACGCGCGGCTCACGGCCCAGCGCGTCGGCGGCCTCGCGCAGCAGCATGGCGATCGAATAGGCTTCCTGCCCGGTGCCCACCGCCGGGATCCAGATCCGCACCGCGCGCTCGGCGTCGCCCGACAACAGCGCCGGGATCACGGTCTGCGCCAGCAGGTCGAAGGCGGCGGGATCGCGGAAGAATTCGGTGACCACGATCAGCAGGTCGTCGGCTAGCGCGCGCACCTCCGCCGGGCTGCGCGCCAGTTCGTCGTGATAATCCTCAAGCTTGTGCAGCCCGGCGCTCTGCATCCGGCGCGCGATGCGGCGCAGCACCGTGGTCTTCTTGTATTCGCTGAAATCGACGTTGGCGCCGCCCAGCACCCGCTCAAGGATGCGCGACACGGCGCCTGCGTCGCCCGCCGCCGCGATCTCCGGCGCGGCGGCGTCGAGCCGCGCCAGCCGCGCCGCCAGCGCCGGGCCGATCGCCTCGGGCGCCAGCGCCGCGTCCACCGCGCCGATCTCGGCCACCGCGCGCGGCATCCCGTCGAAACGCGCGGTCTCAAGCGTCTGCGCGATCACATAGCCGCCCGCCGCGCGCAGCGCCTTCGCGCCGCGCGCGCCATCGGCCCCGGTGCCGGACAGAATCACCCCGGTCGCCCGGCGTCCGAACGCCTGCGCCAGCGAGCCGAAGAAAAGGTCGATCGGCGCCGAGGGCGCGCCATGGCCTTCGCGGTCGGTCAGCAGCAGCCGCCCGGCCTGCACGATCATGTCCTTGCCGGGCGGAATCACATAGACCCGGTTGGCCTCCAGCGGCTCGCCGTCCTCGACCACATGCACCGGCATCTCGGTGCGGCGGGCCAGCAGCTCGTCCATGATGCTCTTGAAGTCGGGCGAGAGGTGCGTGATCACCACAAACGCGGCGCCGGTGGCGGCGGGCAGATGATCGAACAGCGATTCGAGCGCCTCAAGCCCGCCCGCCGAGGCGCCGATCGCGACCACATGATCCACCGCCTCGCTCTCCGGCGGCGGCGCGGCGTTCATCGCATCCTGCTGCGCGTCTCCCTGCGCAGTCCACTGTTGGTCCATGTCCGAAGCTCTCCCTGGCGCGGATCATGGCGACAGTTTTTATTAAGCACCATAAAAAACTGTCCCGCGCGCCCGTTTCGCGCGACAACACGTGCAGCTAATCCGATCCGTCTGAAAGGAAACGCCGATGACCGCCGACGCCGCATGGCGCGCGCTCGATCCGCACGCCGCCAGACTGCGCCCGCTCAGCCTGCGCGCGCTGTTCGCCGCCGACGCGGGGCGCTTCACGCGATTCTCCGCCAGCCTCGACGATCTGACGGTGGATTTCTCGAAGGAGAAACTCGACGCCGGGGCCTGGGCCGCGCTGCTGGCGCTTGCGCGCGCCGCCGGGGTGGAGGCGCGGCGCGACGCGATGGCGGCGGGCGCGGCGGTCAACGCCACCGAAGGCCGCCCGGCGCTGCACATGGCGCTGCGCGGCGGCTGCGCGCCCGACGCCCCCGGCGTCGTGGACGTGGCGGCGACGCGCGAGCGGTTTCTCGCCTTCGCCGAAGCGGTGCGCGGCGGCTCCTACGCCGCGCGCGACGGTCAGCCGTTCACCGACGTGATCAACATCGGCATCGGCGGCTCGGACCTCGGCCCGGTGATGGCGGCGCGCGCGCTGGCGGCGGACGCGGGCGGCCCGCGCGCGCATTTCGTCTCGAACGTGGACGGCGCCCATCTGGCGGACGTGACGCGCGGGCTCGACGCGCGCCGCACCCTCGTGATCGTCGCCTCGAAAACCTTCACCACGCAGGAGACGATGACCAACGCCGTCTCGGCGCGCGACTGGCTGCGCGCCGCCCTCGGCGCGGGCGCCGACGGCCACATGGCCGCCGTCTCGACCAACATCCCCGCCTGCGCCGCCTTCGGCATCGACGAAAGCCGCGTGTTCGGCTTCTGGGACTGGGTGGGCGGGCGCTATTCGCTGTGGAGCGCCATCGGCCTGCCGGTGGCCATCGCCGCCGGGGCGGACCGCTTCCGCGCCCTGCTCGACGGCGCGGCGGCCATGGACCGCCATTTCCTGACCGCGCCGCCGGAGAGCAACCTGCCGGTGATCCTGGCGCTGGTCGGCGTCTGGCGGCGCAACGCCATGGGCTGGCCCACCGTGGCGCTGATCCCCTACGACCAGCGGCTTGAGCGCTTTCCGGCCTACGTCCAGCAGCTCGACATGGAGAGCAACGGCAAGCGCGTGACGCTAGACGGCCTGCCCGTGGCCCACAAGACCGGCCCGGTGATCTGGGGCGAGCCGGGCACCAACGCCCAGCACTCGTTCTTCCAGCTGATCCATCAGGGAACCGACGTGATCCCGGTGGACTTCATCGCCGCCGCCGAACCCGCCGCGCCGATGGGCGACCATCACGCCAAGCTGCTGGCCAACTGCCTCGCGCAATCCGCCGCGCTGGCGTTCGGACGCACCGGGGCGGAGGCGCGCGCGGAGATGGCGGCGAAGGGCGTCGCGGCGGCGGAGATCGACAGTCTCGCCGCGCACCGGACCTTCCCCGGCGACCGGCCCTCGACGACCATCCTGCACCGCCGCCTCGACGCCTTCGCGCTCGGCCGCCTGATCGCGCTCTACGAGCACAAGGTGTTCGTTCAGGCCGCGCTCTGGGGGATCAACCCGTTCGACCAGTGGGGCGTGGAGCTGGGCAAGGCCATGGCGGGCGACGTGCTCGCCGCCGTGCGGGGCGGCGACGCGGGCGCGCTCGACGGCTCGACGCGCGGCCTGCTGGCGCGGCTGGCGGCGCTGCGCGGTTCGGCGTGACGGGGTGCGGCGTGAAGCGGGAAAGGAGCGCGGCCATGCCGGCCTACGCCATCGCCCCGCCGGTTCAGGCGGCGGCGCCGATCGCCGGGTCGGACGCGCTGTTTCCGGTCAGGCGGGTCTATTGCATCGGGCGCAACTACGCCGCCCACGCCGTCGAGATGGGCCATGACCCCGACCGTGAGCCGCCGTTCTTCTTCCAGAAGAACCCCGACGACATCGACTTCAGCGGCCGCTTCCCCTACCCCGGCGAAAGCGGCGACGTGCACCACGAGGTCGAGATGGTGGTCGCGCTGCGCGGCGGCGGCGACGCCATCGACGCGGCGCGCGCGCTCGATCACGTCTGGGGCTACGGCGTCGGCCTCGACATGACGCGCCGCGACCTTCAGGCCGGGGCGAAGCGGCTGGGCCGCCCGTGGGAGGTCGGCAAGGCGTTCGCGCGCTCGGCCCCGATGGCGCCGCTGGTCCCCGCCGCGCGGATCGGCCACCCCGCGCACGGCGCGATCACCCTGCGCGTCAACGGCGCGCTGCGTCAGGCGGGCGATCTGGGACAGATGATCTGGAAGACGCCGGAGATCATCGCCTGCCTGTCGCGCTATTTTACGCTTGCGGCGGGCGATCTGATCATGACCGGCACGCCCTCGGGCGTCGGCGCGGTCGCACGCGGCGACGTGCTGGCGGCGCATGTCGCGGGCGTGGGCGATCTGGTGGTCACGGTGGTCTGACCGGCGCGCCGCGCCCCGCAGGCCCGCGCCGCGCCGAAGGGCCTTGCAATACGCCGACCGCCGCCTTATGCCCCATCGCGCGCCGGGGCTGACGGGAACGACCCGCCCCCGTAACGCGACGGGCTGCTGTAGCTCAGTGGTAGAGCACTCCCTTGGTAAGGGAGAGGTCGAGAGTTCGAGTCTCTCCAGCAGCACCAAATTCTCCTGAAGTTTCAGTAGGCTGGCTGGTGGCGTCCTGTCAGCCCGGCGGGGCCGTTCCGGATACCGTTCCAAAACCCCCAGTCAGCGGCGGCGGTCCCATACGTCTGTCGCGCTTTTTTGATGCGCGGGAGAGTGCTTTCTGAAGACGCGCTGGAGTGTCGCGGCCGAGGTGGCGTAGTAGCTGACTGCGCTTTCTATCGTGCCCCCGCGCTCGAAGAACCATGCGACGGAGGTGTGTTTCAGCGTGTGCGGCGAGACGTCCGAGAGATCGAGTTCGACACCTCGC
>CAZOZE010000131.1:0-5941 GCA_964584215.1 uncultured Rhodobacterales bacterium | reverse complement strand
GACCGGCGAGATCTATCTGGGCGAGTTGAACCCGCGCATCACCGGCGCCAGCTCGATGACCAACCACGCCGCCTTCGCCCATGCCGACGCGCCGCTGTTCCTGTTCCACCTGCTCGAATTCAGCGGCAAGCCGTTCGACCTGGACGTGGAGGAGCTGAACGCCCGCTGGGCCGACCCCGACATGATCGACTCGTGGTCGCAGATGGTGATCAAGCACACCGAGGACAGCGTGGACATCATCACGGCGGCGCCGGAGACCGGCATCTACCGGATGCTGCCCGACGGGCGGGTGGTCTATGACCGCTTTGACTATCACCGCCGCGCCGTCGAGAGCGAGAACGAGGCGTTCTTTCTGCGCATCGCGCGGGCGGGCGATTTCCGCTATGAGGGCGCCGATCTGGGCATCCTGGTGACGCGCGGGCGGTCGATGACGCAGGGCTTCCAGCTTGCGCCGCGCTCGAAGAAGTGGATCGACGGCATCAAGAAGTGCTTCGCCGCGCGGCCCCTGCCCGCCGCCGCCGCCTCAACCGACCCCGTATTCAAGATCATGTGAGCCGATGGAGCTGACGTTTCGCGCCGTCTCGGAGGATACGCCCGGCCCGCTCTGGGCCGGACTCTTCGCGCAGTACTGGCCGGATTATCGCCGCTGGTGGCTGCGCGAGGGGCCGCAGGCGCGGCCCGGTTATGTCGAGTGCCGCGCGATGCTGCGCCGCCACATGCCCGAACTGGCGTCGCTCTATGAACAGGCGTGCGCGCTGGCAGGCGGCGGCGACGCCGAGGCGCGGTTCCTGAGTTTCTGGCGCCCGCCGCCCTATCTGGCGGCCTGCTCGCAGGCGATCTGGCCGGGCGAGGAGCCGCTGCTGGTGCGCAACTACGACTATAACCCGCACGCCTTCGACGCGCTGGCGCTGCGCACCCGCTGGGGCGGGGTCGGAGTGCAGGGGGTCAGCGACGGGTTGCTGGGGCTGGTGGACGGGGTGAACGACGCAGGGCTGGCGGTGTCGCTGACCTTCGGCGGGCGGCGCGTGGTCGGCCCCGGCTTCGGCGTGCCGCTGATCCTGCGCTATGTGCTGCAGACCTGCGAAACCGCCATCGAGGCGGGCCGCGCGCTGGCGCGCATCCCCAGCCACATGAGCTATAACGTCACCGCGCTGGACGCCGCGCGCAACTATGTCACCGCCTATATGGCGCCGGATCGTCCCACCGTGCTGGCGCGCGCGGCGGTGGCGACCAACCATCAGGAAAAGGTCGAATGGGACAGCCACGCCCGCTTCACCGCCACGGTGGAGCGCGAGCGCTTCCTGCTCCAACGGCTGACGCTGCATGTGGAGCCTGCGGAGCGGTTCATCGGCGCGTTTCTGCGTCCGCCGCTCTATTCACTGGCGTATGCGCAGGGGTTCGGCACCCTCTACACCGCCGCCTATCGCCCGCGCTCCGGCGATTTCGAACTGCGCTGGCCGGGCGTGCGATGGCGACCGTTCGGCGACGAGGGCGACGCGCGGCATGTCGCCTATCCCAAGGCGCTGTCGCTGGCGTGACAAGCGCCGGTCAGCGCTTCGGGTGGCAATAGATGTGGTGCAGCGTCGCCATGATCTTCGTCACCTCGGGCATCGCGATGCTGTAGTAGATCATCCGCCCGTCGCGGCGCGCCTTCACCAGTTCGTCGCCGCGCAGCCGCGCCAGATGCTGCGAGACCGACGCCTGCGGCAGGCCGAGACGCCGTTCAATTTCGGAGACCGGCTTTTCGCCTTCGACCAGCAGACACAGGATCATCAGCCGCGCCTCGTGGGACAGCGCCTTCAACATTTCGCTCGCCCGGCGCGCATTCTCCATCAGGCGCGCGATTTCCTCAGGTTGGGCGAAGGTTTGCACCACAGCGTTCATTTTTTTCGTCCCACTTCACATATCTTTCACAAGACATATGCCGGATGCTGATTGAAAGTGCAATTCAATTTCATAATAGTGATTGAAATATCCCGCGAGGCCGCGCTGACAGGCCGTCAGCGGGCGGCGGGCGGCGGTCGAACCATGGCCGCGCCGCCTCGATCTCGGCGCAGAGCGCCAGCAGCGTCTCGTCCTCGCCGAACGCCGTGGCGATCTGGACGCCGACCGGCAGGCCATCGGCGGTCCAGTGCAGCGGCAGCGACGCGGCGGGCTGGCCGGAGGCGTTCCAGACCGGCGCGAACGGCGAATACGGGAGAAATCCCCTCGCGCCAAGCCGATAGTCCACGAAATCGGGGTTGGTCGGCGCGAAGCGGCCGATCTCGGCGGGCGGCTCGGCCATGGTCGCCGTGAGCAGCGCGTCGCGGTCGGTGAAGAACGCGGCGACCGCGCGCCCGAAGGCGTGGATCGCCTCCACCGCCGCCAGATAATCCGCGCCGCTTAGGGTCGCCGCGTGGCGCACGGCCCCCTCGATCGAGGGCGCCAGATCGCCGGGCCGCAAGGACCGGCCAAGCCGCGCCAGCCTCTCGCGCACCCAGAGCGCCGTGCCACAAGCGACGATGTCGGTCCAGGCGCGCATCATCGCGGGCACGTCCACCGCCGGGCGGGCCTCCTCGACGCTGTGGCCGAGGCTCTCAAGCAGCCGCGCGGCGCCCTCCACCGCCTGGCGGCACTCGGGGTGGATCGCGGCGCCGCCCAGCGTCAGCGGCGTGAAGGCGATGCGCAGACGGCGCGGCGGGCGGGCGATGGCGGCCATGAACCCCGCGCGCAGCGGCGGCGCGCGATAGGGCGCGCCAAGGTCGGGGCCGACGGTCGCATCGAGCAGCGCGGCGGTGTCGCGCACGCTGCGGGTGAGAAAGCCGTCGCAGGCCATGCCCGCCCAGCCCTCGCCGGCACAGGGGCCGTCGGGCATGTGGCCGCGCGTGGGCTTGACGCCGAACAGGCCGCAGTTTGACGCTGGAATCCGCACCGAGCCGCCGCCGTCCGAGCCATGCGCCGCCGGAACGATCCCCGCCGCCACCGCCGCGCCCGACCCGCCGGAGGAGCCGCCCGGCGTGTGCGACAGCCGCCACGGGTTGCGCGTCGGTCCGCCATAGACCTGCGCCTCGGTCACCGCGCCGACGCCGCCCTCGGGCGCGCAGGTGCGCCCGAACGTAACCAGCCCTGCGCGGCGCAGGCGCAGGTAGATCTCGCTGTCCACCCGATAGCGGGTGTTCGCCAGCAGGCGCGAGCCGCAATGCGACGGAAAATCCACCGCCTCGGCGCCGAGATCCTTCAGCAGGAACGGCACGCCCGTCAAAGGCCCGTCGGGCAGACCCGCCGCGATCATCGCGCGCGCGACGCCGGGCTGGGGCAGCGTCAGCGCGTTGAGGCGCGGGTTCCACGCAGCCGCGCGCGCCAGTGCGGCGTCAAGCAACTCCTGCGCCGAAACTTCGCCGCGCGCCACCAGCCCGGCGAGGCCCAGCGCGTCGTGGGCCTCGTAAGCGGCGCGCACGGCGTTATTCCGGGATCGGCGCGATCAGCGTCAGCGCCTTCATCGCGTCGCCCATGGTGGCGGGCGCGAAATTCTCGTCGAACAGAGCGGCGATCTCGCCCGCGCGATACATCCGGCTGAGCGCGCGATCCACCTCTAGCCGAAATGCCCCGTCGCCGGGCGGCAGCGCCAGCGCCTGCGGCTCGATGGTCAGCACGTTGCGCGCCAGCGTCAGTTCCTCCACGCGACCGGAGCCGACCATCAGGAACAGCAGGATCGACTGGTCGGCGAAATAAGCGTCCACATCGCGCCCCAGGAGGCGCGCGACCCCCTCGGCGTGCTCGGCGACCGTCACCACGTCGGCGACCATGCCGGTCTTGTCCAGCGTGGCCATGAGGTTGCGCTCGGTGGTGGTGCCCGCGCGCACGCCGATGCGGCGGTTGGCCAGCGCCGCGAAATCCACCGTCTCGCCGCTGCGCATCAGCACACTGGCGCCGTCGATATAGATGGGGATCGAGAAATCCACCTCCGCCCTGCGCGCCAGCGTCACCGACGCGGCGCCGCACAGGATGTCGATGCGCCCATCGGCCAGCGCGGAAAAACGCTCCTCTATGCTCACCACCACCGGTTCGACCGTCAGCGCCGCGCGCCCCATCTGATCGGCGAGACGCTCGGCGAGGCGCTTGCAGACCGCGACGCTGTAGCCGCTCTCCGCGCCGTCGCGCAGATAGGACAGCGGCGGCGCGTCGGCGCGCACGCCCATACGCAAAACGCCGCTTTCAGCGATCCGATCGAGCGTGGCCGCCGGGGCGGCTGTCGCAAAAAGCACACACCACAGGACGATACGAACAAGCATCACAATGCCCCCCCATTGACGCCGCATTCGTATTAACCGCTGGCCGCCGGTCAGCATAGCCCCGATCTGCGCGCAAGGCGTGACGAAACCAGTCCGGTCGCGTAGCGTATACCGCGCCCAGCGATCACAGGAGACCGCCGATGCCCATCGCCCTTCGCGCAGCGACCGCGCTCTCGCTCAGCCTCGCGACGCTCGTCAGCGCGGGCGCCGCGCGCGCCGAGTTCACGCTCACCGTGCTGCACGTCAACGACTTCCACAGCCGGGTCGAGCCGATCAACCGCTACGACAGCACCTGCTCCGCCGCCGACGACGCCGAGGGCAAGTGTTTCGGCGGGCTGGCGCGGCTCTCGACCGCCGTTGCCGACGCGCGCGCCGCCGCAGGAAACGCGCCGATCCTGTTCCTGAACGCGGGCGATGTGTTCCAGGGGTCGCTCTACTACACCAGCTACAAGGGGCTGGCGGAGGCCGAACTGTTCAACGCTATCGGCGTTGACGCCATGGCGCTGGGCAACCACGAATTCGACAACGGTCCGGAAACGCTGGCCGCGTTCATCGACAAGGTTCACTTCCCCATTCTGTCCGGCAACGTCTGGCTGGGCGACGAGCCGGGCCTGAAGGGCCGGACCAACGGCTATCTGATCGTCGAGACCGGCGGCGAGAAGGTGGGAATCGTCTCGGCGCTGACCACCGACACCGCCGTGATCTCATCGCCGGGGCCGAACGTCGGGTTCTCCGACAGCGTGCGCTATCTCAAGACCATCGTGCAGGAGATCGAGGCGCAGGGCGTCGACAAGATCATCGCGCTGACCCATGTCGGCGTGACCGAGGACATCGCGATTGCGGGCGCCGTGCCCGGCATCGACGCGATCATCGGCGGCCACAGCCATACGCTGATGTCCAACACCGTCGAGGGCGCGACGCCCTATCCGCTGATGGTGAAGGGGCCGGACGGGCGCGACGTGCCGATCGCGCACGCCTACGCCTATGGCAAGTATCTGGGCGATCTGAGAATCACCTTCGACGACGCGGGCGCGGTGATCGCGGCGCGGGGAGAGCCGCTGCTGCTCGACGCCTCGGTGGCGGAGGACGCGAGCGTCAAGGCGCGCATCGGGGAGATGGGCGCGCCCATCGAGGAGTTGAAGACCCGCGTGATCGGCGAGAGCGCGGCGCCCATCGACGGCGACCGCGCCAACTGTCGCGCGCGGGTGTGCGAGATGGGCGTGCTGGTGTCGGAGGCGATGCTGGCGCGGACGCGCGATCAGGGGATGCAGGTCGCGATCCAGAACGGCGGCGGGCTGCGCGCCTCGATCGACGCCGGGCCGGTCACCATGGGCGAAGTGCTGACGGTGCTGCCGTTCCAGAACACGCTGGCCACCTTCACCCTGACCGGCGCCCAGATCGTCGCGGCGCTGGAGAACGGCGTGAGCGACGTGGAGGGCGGCGCCGGGCGCTTTCCGCAGGTCGCGGGGATGCGCTTTGCGTGGGACCCGCAGGCGGCGCCGGGCGCGCGGGTGCTGTCGGTCGAGATTGCGGGCGCCGACGGCTTTCAGCCGCTCGACCCGGCGGCGCGCTATGGCGTGGTGAGCAACAACTTCATGCGCGCGGGCGGCGACGGCTATGCGGTGTTCGCCAGCGACGGCAAGGACGCCTATGACTTCGGGCCGGGGCTG
>CAZOZE010000130.1:0-5135 GCA_964584215.1 uncultured Rhodobacterales bacterium | reverse complement strand
CGACGCCCTGGCGGCGAAAGATCTCGGCCTGCCTGTACAGCGGCAGGTGATCGGCGAACTTGGAGACGATGACATGGGCGATCAGCGCCTCGGTCGGCAGCCCGCCGGGCACGACATGCTCGGGCGCATGGGCCTGCATGATCGCGCCCGCGCAGCGGCGGCAGGCGTATTTCGGCCGCCGCGTCACCAGCACCCGGAACTGGGCTGGAATCACGTCGAGCCGGCGCGAGACGTCTTCGCCGATCCGGGTCATCTGCCCGCAGCCGCAGGGGCACAGCGTCGAGGCCGGCTCGATCACGCGCTCGATCTCCGGCAGGCCGGGCGGCAGGGGCTTGCGATTCCGCTTGACCCGCTCGCTCTTGGAGCGCGACGCTTTCAGCGTCGCGTCGGCCTTCTCCTGGGCCGCCTGCAGCACGCCCTGCGCGATCTCCACGTCCTCGAGCGGCAGGTTGTACTGGTCGAGGCTGAGCTTCTCCGAGCGCGGCCCGAACTTCTCCCGCCGCAGCTCCGCGATCATCTGCTCGAGCCGCCGGTTGGCGTCGGCCATCTCCGCGACCGTGGCCTCGGCCGCAGCCAGCGCTGCATCCCGCTCCGCGAGCGCCGCCTCGGCGGCGGCAAGCCGGGCCTTCAGGGCTGCGACATCAGCAGGGTCGGCGGTGGGGTTCATGAATGAAGTCAATCACATCGCGGACCTCGTGGCACCCGCGAATGTGCCGGTGAGTCACCCCGCCGCAGGGTCAGCCGGCCGAGGTTGGACGGGGATGACGGGCACTGCGCACCGCCCGCCAGTCCAGACCCTCGAACAGCGCCGAGAACTGCGCGGGCGTCAGCTTCATGGTCCCGTCCGCGATCTTCGGCCAGGCGAACTTGCTGTTCTCGAGCCGTTTGTACGCCAGAACGAGACCTGTGCCGTCCCACACGATCAGCTTCAGCCTGTCGGCGCGTTTCGAGCGGAACACAAACACCGCGCCGCAGAACGGGTCGAGCTTCAACGTCTCCTGCACCACAGCCGCGAGCCCATCGTGGCCACGCCGGAAGTCGACTGGCTTGGTCGCGACGTAGACCCGTAGGCCGCCTGAGACAGGGATCATTGCGCCAACCGCGCCGCGCGGATCACCCGCGCCAGTTGCTCTGCCCCGGCTCCTTCAGACGCCCGGATCACCACGTCGCTCACCACGATCTCGATCACCGTGCTCACGGGGTCGCTCAGCCCCGCCGACGCCGCCGCGCCATCGGGCTCCACCACGACAGATGCGAAGCCGAGCGCCGCCTGATCATCCCCGGGCAGCACCAGCAGACCGCGCCGCGCCAGCATCCGCCACTGGTACACCTGACCCCGCGTCGCGCCATGCGTCCGGGCCACATCCGCCACGCGCGACCCGCGCCGGAAACTTTCGGTCACCACCCGCGCCTTTACGTCATCCGGCCAGCGCTGCCGACCGCTCGGGCCGTGCACAACCTTCAGCCGACCCGCAAAACCCGTCTTCGGAGCACCAAACGGTGCGTCTCTTTGTGCGTCTCGTTCCATCTGCACCTCGCGAACGAAGAGGCGCGCCATCCCAGATCACAAGCTCCATGACGACCATGAGGCTCGCTTAGCGCTTACGAAGGGCCTGCTGCTGGAACTCGCCGAATGGTCATTCGGCGGTGGCGCGTCACCCCAGCGAGATGTCGAGAAACATCATGATCACAAGACCGAGGGCGAGGCCGAGCGTGGCCTTGTTCTGATGTCCGCTGCGATGGGTTTCGGGGATGATTTCGTGGCTGATGACATAGAGCATCGCGCCGGCGGCGAAGGCGAGCCCCCAGGGCAGCAGAGGTTCCGAGAACGTGACGACGGCCGCGCCGACGAACCCGCCTACCGGCTCCACCGCGCCTGTCAGGGCGGCGATGCCGAAAGCGCGGCGCCTCGAATAACCTTCTCCCAGCAGCGCCACCGCCACGGCAAGCCCTTCAGGGGCGTTCTGTAGCCCGATGCCGATGGCGAGCGGCAATCCCCCCTCGACGCCGCCCGCCCCGAAACCCACGCCGACGGCCAGCCCTTCCGGCACGTTGTGGATGGTGATGGCGATGATGAACAGCCAGACCCGGCGCAGCGAGACCGCTTCGGGGCCTTCGCGCCCGGTGCGGAAATGCTCGTGCGGCAGATGCTCGTTCAACATCGCCACCATGCCCATGCCGAGCAGGACGGCGATGCAGACGATGCCGGCGGGGACCGTGCCGCCGTCGTATCGCGCCCCGGCGGCGGCGAGCGCGGGAATGATGAGCGAGAAGAACGACGCGGCCAGCATCACGCCTGCGGCGAAGCCGAGCGAGAGGTCGCGCATGGGTCGCGACGGCAGGCGCCCGAACAGCACCGGGATCGCACCGACGGCGGTGAGCGACCCGGCGGCGAGACTGCCGAGAAAGCCGAGAAGAACAGGTGACACGCCGCTCATTGGGCTGGTTCCTTGCCGAGACGCCGCTATTAAACGCAAGTGAGAGTCATTTGCAATACTCAGGCGGCGACGGAGCCCGGCGCGCCGATCGCCCCCATGCTGTGGCGGTCGATGTCGCCCCGGCGTGCAATGGGTTGCGGCCAAGCGCTGGGCGCCGAACCGCAATGAAAGATATTGCTGTGTCTTTGGGGAGGCGCGTGGTGAGCTATGGGTGATGTCGCGGCGCCAGACCTGATTGGGCCGGTCGATCCGCAGCCCGCCCAGCAGACAGGGGCAGGTCTTGTGGCCCTTCGCGGGCTTGCTGGTGTTGGGTTTCTGGCAGATCGGCATCAGCCGCATAAGGCGCATCAGCCGCCGGATGCGCTTTTCATTCACGGCATGGCCCTCGTTCTGCAGGTGCGCGCACATCTGCCGGACGCCATAGAACGGGGTTTCCAGAAACTGCTTGTCGATCAGCCGCATCAGCGCGAGGTTCATCGCGGTCTCGCCCAGGTGCGCGTATCTGCGGCGCATAATAGAGCGACGACCGCGAGATCGACAGCAGGCGGCATTGCGCCCCGACCGACAGCCTGGGGCGGCCCCGCTCGATCATGCCCCGCCTCACTTGCCGGTCCACGGCTTGAGCTTTCGTGACAAAAAATCATTGGCGACGGCGTTCGCCCATTCTCTCCGACCAGTGGCGTTCATGGGCTCACCTCACGATCTTGGCATGCAGATCGCGGACGGTGTCCCCGGCGGTGGCGGCGGCCTTGCCCCCGCGCTCAAAAATACCGGCGGCGCCCTCCACGAGCGACTTTCTCCATTGATGGATCATCGTCGGATGCACCTCACAGGCGCTCGCCGGTTCCGACACGGGTGCCTCACCCTTCAGCGCCTCCAACGCCACACGCGCCTTGAACGCCGCGTCATGGATTCTGCGTTTCGACATGTTCTGTTCTCCTCGTCCCTGGAGACCAGCAAACGTCAGATCACAGCTTCCGTCACTGTCCGATTTTCGGGGAGTAGCTCAGTGTGCAGCAAAAAAAACTTTGCTACACACTGCCGACTTTGTGTATCAACCTTATATTTGATGCACACAAGCAACGCGCAGGCGTCAGATGGACCCGATATCGCACTCCCGCACAGCCCAAGTCGCTTATCAGGACTTGCTGCGCATGCATCTCGACGAGGCGGCCTCGGAGGTTGTGGGCAGCATCGAGGAGCGCCGGCGCAACGGGCGGACCTACCTCTACGACCGGTTCCGGATCGGGACCGAGATGAAGAGCCGCTACCTCGGCGAGGATAGCCCCGCCTTGCGCGATCGCCTGGCGCGCGCGGCTGATCTGAAGGCGGAGGCGCAGGCGCGAAAGAAGCGCATGTCGCGCCTGGCGCGCGTCCTGAGGTCCGAAGGAATGATCGGAACCGACCGGGAGACAGGCTCGCTGCTTCTGGCCTTCGCGCGCGCCGGCGTTTTCCGGCTGGGCGGCACGTTGATCGGGACCGAAGCCTACGCGCTCTATCAGGGGGAGCTTGGCGTTCGCTTCGACTCTGACGAGCTCGCCCGGACGGGGGACATCGATTTCGCGAGCTTCGAGCGGCTTTCTGTGGCTCTGGGCGATCGCGTCGAGGAAGAGCCGGGGGATATTCTTCGATCGATGAAATTCGAGGCTGTCCCGGGGGTTTTTGACCGGCAGGTCTGGAGGTGGCGTCAAAGCGGTGGCGAGGCCATGGTCGAATTCCTGACGCCGGCGTTCGGCGAGGAAGGCGTCAAGCCGCTTCCGGCGCTGGGCGTAAGCGCGCAGGCGCTGAACTACCTCAATTTCCTGATTGCGGAGCCGATGCACGCGCTGGCGCTCTACCGCTCCGGCGTCCTTGTGCAGATCCCGCGCCCCGAGCGCTTCGCAATCCACAAGCTGATCGTGGCCAGCAGGCGGCAAGGCGGCCCGGACGAGGCGAAGGCGCGCAAGGACCGGGCTCAGGCTGAGTTCCTCACCCGCATTCTCGCGGAAGATCGGCCCGACGATCTCGCCGAGGCCTACGAGCACGCGCTGTCGCAGGGCCCCCGCTGGCGCGATCGGATCGCCTCAAGTCTCGGACGCATGCCCGCGACAAAGGATCTCCTGTGCGGGCTTTCGTGAGCTGGTGCGGATGGTCGTGCTCCGCGGATCGAGAGGTTTGTTCCGACGCGCCGCCTCGTGAACAAGGTCTCAGGTGAGATGTCGGTGAACATCGACAGTCCGGAACTTCATCGTGCATGCAGCGAACGGCAGCACGCCGCCCCCTCCGCCGATGGCCTTCGCGATCGCGGCGCCCTCCGCGCCAACAAGCGTGAGACATCTGACTGTCTGAAGTTCACACTCGAGGGCGCAGGAGAACGATCTGATGGTTATGCCCGAGCGCCTTGCTTCCGTCGCGCCTTCCTCGCCTGAGAGTTCTGCATCAGCGGCGGCCCGCGTGGTGGCCGCGCCCGTGGTGGCGGCGGCCGAATTCACGGACGCGCCGAAGCGGCGCAGTTTCACCGCAAAATACAAGCTGCGGATTCTGGCGGAAACTGAACCGCCCCGGGTTTACCGGAGGTTAATTGTTTCAACGGTCAGGCGGCTTGGTCAAGGGTGTTGAGGTTTGCGAAGTAGGCCTGCTCGGCCTCGGCGGGCGGGATGTAGCCGATGGGGGCGAGCAGTCGGCGGTTGTTGTACCATTCGATCCATTTCAACGTCT
>CAZOZE010000129.1:0-10124 GCA_964584215.1 uncultured Rhodobacterales bacterium | reverse complement strand
TGGTGTGGGAGGAGTACCGCGCCGTCCATCCCGAGGACGGCTACGGATACAGCCGGTTCTGCGACCTCTACCGCCGCTGGGAGGGGCGGTTGTCGCCGTCCATGCGCCAGCATCATGTCGCCGGCGAGCGCGTCTTCGTCGACTACGCCGGCGATACGCTGGACATCGTCGACGGCGCGACCGGTGAAGTGCGCGCGGCGCAGATCTTCGTCGGCGTGCTGGGCGCCTCGAACTACACCTACGCCGAGGCGACCTCGACCCAGAACCTTCCGGACTGGATCGGCGCCCATGGCCCCAGCTGTGCAGCACGGCGAGACCGCCGATCTCGGCGCCGAGATGGCGCGGGTCGGCCGCAATGACCCGCAGGGCCTCTGCGGCGGCACGGAACAGGATGGCGTAGACCGCAGCCTTGTTCTGGAATGCGATGGCGGCCACCGGCGCCGGCAAGGTGAAGACCACGTGGAAATACGGCACGGGCAACAGCCCCGCCCGTCGCGCCGCGACCCATGCCTCTCGCGCCGGACCTTGACATTTGGGGCAGTGCCGGTTGCGGCAGGAGTTGCAGGCGACCGCAGCATGGCCGCAATCGGCGCAGCGGCGGACATGCCCGCCGAGAACGGCGGTGCGGCAAGCCTAGATCGCACCCATCACGCGGCGCTGGTCGCGGTCGAGATGCTCGCTGCGCATGGCGCGATATGCGGAGCCGTGGCGGCGGAAGACCTCCGCCACCTCAAGATCGCCCGCCATGACGACAGCGCGTCAGACCGGCGGGACCACCTCCAGCCTCAGCTTCTCCAGCGGGCTCTCCGTCCGACCGATGAGCCCCTGCGAGACATGCGTGTAGCGCGCCGTGGTCGACAGGTGCGCATGGCCCAGCAGCACCTGGATCCCCCGGATGTCGACGCCGCTCTTCAGCAGATGGGTCGCGAAGCTGTGGCGCAGGATATGGACGGTCACTTTCTTGCGGATCCCCGCCGCCGCCCGCGCCGAGCGGCAGGCCGCGTGCAGCGTCGTCGGCTTGATCGGGCGGTCGGCGTCACGGCCGGTAAACAGCCTGACGCCGGGTCGCGCCAAGCGCCAGTAGGTGCGCAGGATGCCGAGCAGCTACTCGAACAGCATCAGGTAGCGCTCCTTGCCGCCCTTGCCGTGCCAGATGCAGATCATCATCCGGTTTTTACTCCGCCGTTGACAACAGCGCCGGTCGCTGTCGATGTCGGCGACCCTGAGGCCCGTGACCTCCGACACCCGCAAGCCGGCGGCGTAGGCGGTGGTCAGCGCGGCGCGGGCCTTCAGGCTGGGCACGGCCTCAAGGAACCGCACCACCTCGTCGGCGCTCAGCACCACCGGCAGGCGCCGCGGCTCGCGGGCATAGGCGATCCTCTTGGGGATCTCCGCCATCCCCAGCGTCACGCCGTAGAAGAAGCGCAGCGCCGCAACCGTTTGGTTCAGGCTCGCCCATGACGTGCCCTTCGAGGCGAGGTGGACCTGGAAGGTGCGCACGTCTTCCAGCGTCAGCGTGTCGGGCGATCGGCCGAAAAACCGGCTGAACTTCGCCACCGCGTGCACATAGGATCGTTGCGTCGTCGGCGAGAGGGTGCGGACCGTCATGTTCCCGATCATGCGGCGGCGCAGAGGGCAGTTCTCGGCCATCGGAAAGCTCCTGTATGGAAAGGGGTCTCAGCAACCCGATCCTTCCAGTCAGGAGCACCGCCCGCGAAGCTGGCCCCGTGCCGCGCAGCGGCTTCGTTCAATCCCCTCGCGATTCACGACGCTCGGGGAACGCTCTAGATCTCGAATATACTCGCTGACATTCTCGTAGGCGCCATCCTCGCCGACATTGGTGGCGACGAATTCGCTGAGGGCACCGCTCACGCGGACGGTCATCGTGGTGCTGCGCGGTATGGCGACCGCGCTCCTTACGCTGTCTTCAAGATAACCAAAATCGAACACAAGGCGGGGGATGGCGCCGACCGGCTCTGTTGTGCAAATAGGTTTTGGATGCAGCCCACTTTCGGCGACGCCGCGACCCCAACCTGTCTGATGATGATAGTTCTGTTTGGCATGGCGCTCAGGCAAACGACCGGCTGAGCTACCCGTCACAGAGGCCGTGGGACAAGTGTCTCTGGGGACAGGGGATGCCTGGCTGTCACCCGATTTACGCAACAGAGTCGCGTTCCGGGGTAATTCTGGAACGTCGATCCCCGCGCGGAGTCGCGCGCTTGCATGTAGGCGTTCGGCCTCCGCTCGGGGCTTAGCGGCCCGCCCGATCACCGTCCGAGCACCGCCGGGACGATCAGGACCAGGGCGAAGATGCGGGCGAAGTGATGCACGGCGACGTAGCCCGGATCGTAGCCGAGCGCGAGGCCGATTGCGGCCATCGCCTCGACTCCGCCTGGGGCATAGGCGATCCACACCTGCGCGAAGGGCAGACCCGTAAGGGCGCAGGCCAGCGCCGCGAAACCCAGCGAAACCACCAGCGCGGCGCCGACGACCGCAAGACCCGCGACCAGATACCGGCCCAGCTGCGCGCGAGTTACGCCGCTCAGCCGGGCGCCCAGAACGGCGCCGGTCACCGCGAAGGCGGCAAAGATCGCCTGGTCCGGCGCGATGCCCTCCACCATCCCGGCCGCGTGGCCCGCCGCACTGAGGATCATGCCCGCCAGCAAGCTGGCGGCGGGCAGCCCCGCCCGAGCGCCGAGCCAACCCAGCCCCCAGGCCATCGCAAGCAGGCCGAAGACCACCTTCGGGGGCATCTCGGGTGTCGACGGGAGCGCAGCGGCCTCGGGGGCGTCGAGCAAGACGGCAAGCGGCGGCACGGCGAGGACAAGAACAAGCAGCCGCATCAGTTGCAGCACCATGACCGCAGCCGCGTCCCCACGGCCTTCGGCGGCGATGGCGAGCGCGTTCGACATGGTGCCCGGCGAACTGGCAAGCGTCGCGGTGGCGGAGTCGAACCCGAAGCCACGCGCCAGGACCAGCCGGCCGATCAGGATCGTCGTCACGAGCGAGGCGACGAGGATCGCGAGGCTGACGCTCCATGTCGCCAGCTGATCGACGAGCCGCGTATCGACACCCGCCCCCAAGGATATCCCTATGGTGGCGAAGGCGAGATCGCGCATAATGACCGGACATGCGAGGTTCAGACGGGTGGCCGCAAGCGCCGCCACCGCCAACGTGCCGCCGATCAGGGCGCCCGCCGGAACGCCCGCGAGGGAGGCCAGCGCCGCCCCCGCAAAGGCCGCCGCGAGAGTCGCGGCGATTCCGGGACTGCGGGCCATGCTCTCAGCTCTTGTCCGCTGCCGAAACGCCTTCCATCCGGCGGGCGCGGCGGCTCAGCCAGATCGGCGCGACCACCACAAGCAGGGCAAGGACGTAGAGCATGATGCTCTTGTAATCCGTGACCAGGATCGCCCAGTCCCCGCCCGAGATCGACAGCGCGCGGCGCAGGTTATCTTCGAACAACCCGCCCAGAACGAAGCCGAGGATCACCGGGGCGAGCGAAAAGTCGAGCTTGCGCAGGAACCAGCCGAAGATGCCCAACGCGGTGATCATCAGCAGGTCGAACGGGTTGCCGACGATGGTGTAGATGCCGATGAAGGCGAGGATCGCGATCAGCGGCGTCAGGTAGTGCTGCGGGATCGTCAGCATCCGCGCGAACAGCCCCACCAGCGGCAGGTTGATGACCAGCAGCGCCACGTTGCCGATATACATCGACGCGATCAGACCCCAGGCCACCTCGGGCCGCTGGGTGAACAGCAGCGGGCCGGGCTGGATGTTGAACATCAAGAGCGCGCCGAGCAGGATCGCGGTGGTGCCCGATCCCGGAATGCCCAGCGTCAGCATCGGCACCATCGCCCCGCCCGCCGCAGCGTTGTTGGCGGCCTCGGGGGCGGCGAGGCCGCGCACGTCGCCCGAGCCGAAGGTCTTGTCGCGGTCCGAGATGCGTTTTTCCGCGCCATAGGCCACGGCGGAGGCGACCGAAGCCCCGGTGCCCGGCAGGATGCCGATGAAGAACCCGATGACCGACGACCGCGCGATGGTCCATTTGCACTTGGCCAGATCGGCCATGCGCACAAAGCTCTTGTCCACCGGCAACGCCTTCAGCTTTCCCGCGACCTGCTGCTCGACCAATGACAGCAGTTCCGCCATGCCGAACAGGCCCACCACGACGATCAGGAAGTCGATGCCGGCAAGGATGTCCGGAATGCCGAAGGTGTAGCGCGCAACCCCGGTGTTGGCGTCGATGCCGATGGTCGCCAGCATCAGCCCGATGGTGGCGCCCAACAGCGTCTTGACGGTGCTCTTGCCCACCAGCGAGGCGAGCGAGGCGAAGGCGAAGACCATCAGCGCGACATAATCGGCAGGCGAGAAGGTGACGGCGAAGGCCGCCAGCATCGGCGCGAAAAGCGACATCAGGATCACCGCGAAGGTGCCGCCGACGAAGGACGCAATCGCCGACAGCGACAGGGCGCGCCCGGCCTGACCCGCGCGCGCCATCGGGTTGCCGTCGAGCGTGGTCATCACCGCACCCGCATCGCCCGGCACGTTCAGCAGGATCGACGAGATCCGCCCGCCATATTCCGCGCCGTAATAAATCCCCGCCAGCAGGATCAGCGCCGATTCCGGGCCGAACCCCAGCCCGTAGGCGATGGGCAGCAGGATCGCGACGCCGTTGATCGGCCCCAGCCCCGGCAGCGCGCCGATCAGCGTGCCCGCGAAACAGCCGGCCAGCACGAGAAACAGGTTGAACGGGTCGAGCGCGACGGCGAAGCCGGTCGCAAGGCCGGAGAACAAGGCTTCCATCACGATTGTCCCTCTTGCGACGCGGCTTCCACAAGCCGCTGGACCAGAGCGCCCTCCGGCAGATTGAGATCGAGCAGCGTGACGCAGAGCAGGTAGCCCGCCACGCCCGCCGTGACGCCGAAGACGACCGCGCGCGCCATGCCCGCCCCGAGCATGGCGCTGAGCGCAGCGCCGAAGAGGATCGTCGACAGGATGAAGCCCAGCGGCTCGTAAAGCTCGGCATAGGCGACCAGAATGACGATTGTGGCGGCAAGCCTGAACCAGGTTCGGGTCGTCACGCCCATTTCCGTCGCATCGGGATTCAACAGGATCGCCAGAAGACAGGCGATGGCGAACAGCGACAGGATTTGCGGCCAGCTTTCGGGGCCAAGGGGATCGTACTGGAAGGGTGCGCTGATAGCGGTGAAAGCGATGACCGCATAGGCCAGCGTCACGATCAGCAGCACCCCGGCGAAAATTCGGTCGACCATTCCGGCCCCTCGTCGTCAGCGCTGTGGACAAGCAGAGCCGACCCGCATCCGGCTACAGTGCGGGTCGGGTTGGCGGCCGGCGATCACTCGATCAGGCCGGCCTCGGTCGCAATCTCGCGGAGGGTCTGCACGCGCTGCAGGATGGAGGCCTGAAGTTCGTCGCCGGCGAGGTTAAGGGGCAGAAGCCCACGTTCGGCCTGTACTGCGGCGAATTCCTCGGTGGCATATGCCGCTTCAAAGGCATCGACCCAGGCCTGGTACTCGGCATCGGACACATCCCCGCCCATGTAGAAACCGCGCATGATCGTCCACTCGACATTGAAGCCCGCCTCGATCGCGGTCGGGATTTCCGCGAAAGGCGCGTCCAGACGTTCGGGCGACAGGACGGCGAGGATGCGCATCTGACCGGCATCGATATGGGGCACCATTTCGCCGACATCGCCCATGTAGACTTCGATCGAACCGCCCAACAGCGCGGCGATCGCGTCGCCACCGCCGTCGAAGGCGACATAGCGCATGTCGCGCGGTGATGCGCCGACTTCGCGCAGAAGCAGCGCGCCCTTCATCCAGTCCTGCGAGCCGACCGAGCCACCGGCGCCCACGACCACCGACGCGGGATCAGCCGAGAAATCGGCCATAAGCCCCGCGAGGTCTTGGTATTCACTGTCAGACCGCACCACGACGGCGCCGAAATCGGCCCCGACGGTGGCAAGCCAGCGGACGTCAGTCTCCGTAAAGCCGCCATATTTTTTGGTCACGATATTCAGCAGAGAGCCGCTTGAAAACGCAACGATGGCCGAGCCGTCATCGGTGCGGGTCGTGTTGAACATGTTGTACGCCACGGCGCCGATGCCACCGGGCATGAACGTCACCTGGATCGGTTCCGAGACATGCGGCGCAAGACCGGTCTGCGCGATGCGGCAGGTCAGGTCGAACCCGCCGCCGGGATTGGCGGGGGCGACGCATTCCGGATCGTCGATCTGGCTTTGGGCGTATGCAGGCGCCACGAGGGTGGCGGCGAGGCAGAGCGCCGCGCCAAGGCGTGCGATGGTCATGGTGTTCCTCCCAGAACGTTTCCTTACGGGTTCTTTCCCGATCTCTTACCTTGGCGAAACAACCTGAGACGATCCTGACGCGAGGCTGACAGGACGCTGACCCGGCGCCGGGCGCGGGCGCGGGCGCTTCCCGCCCCGGAACCTGCCTGATATTCTCATGCGATGAGAATGCTTCTGGTCGAGGACAATGACGAACTGGCGGAGACGATCGTCGATCGGCTCCGGGCCGAGGGCCATTCCGTCGACCGCGAACGCGACGGGAACGAAGCCAACGAGCTGTTGCGTCACTTCACCTTCGACATCGTTCTGCTGGATGTGAACCTGCCGGGCCGGAGCGGCTATGACGTTCTGCGGGCGCTGCGGGCGCGGACGGATGCGACGCCGGTGATCATCCTGACCGCACGCAGCCAGATCGACGACCGGGTCATCGGGCTGGATGCGGGCGCCGACGATTACATGGTCAAGCCCATCGACTTTCGCGAGTTGTCGGCCAGATGCCGCGTGCTGGCCCGGCGCCGCGGCGGCAGCGCCAGCAACGTCTTCGTCGCCGGCGCGTTGTCGTTCGACCGGGCCGCGAAGCGCGCGACGATCCATGGTCAGGACGCGCAGATGCGCGCCCGCGAGATCCAGCTGCTGGAAATCATGATCGACAACATGGGCCGGATGCTGACCAAGGAAGAGGTGGCGGACCGGCTCTATACATTCGAGGAAGCCCCCAGCCTGAACGCCGTCGAACAGTTGGTCACCCGATTGCGGCGCAAGCTCGAGGGCACGCCACTCGTCATCAAGACCGCGCGGGGGCTTGGATACCTCTCGTATCTCGCCGATGACGACTGAGCGATCCGGTCATTCGCTGCAACGGCGGCTCATCGTGACGATGGCCGCAGGTTTCGCGATCCTGCTCGTCCTGATTTCCGTGCTGCTTTGGACCTATGCCCGGGCTGCGGCGAACCGGACGCACGATCTGCTGCTTGCCGGCGCCGCGCTGGCGATCCTGGAACGCATATCTGTCGGACCCGAAGGCGCAACGGTCGACCTGCCCAGTTCGGCCATGGACATCCTGTCGCTGAACCCGGTCGACAGGGTTCTCTACCGGGTCTTCGTGCCAACGGGCCGGGAAATCACCGGCACCCCGAATCTGCCGATCCCCGACGATTGGGCGCCGTCTAGCACCCCCGTCTTCTATGACGCCGATCATGGCGGCGCGGCTTTCCGCTTCGTCCTGCAGGGTCGGCAGCTCAATGCGCCCGGCGGCCGCGCATGGGTCGAGGTTCAGGTCGGCCAGACAGTCGAATGGCGGAGCACGCAACAACTGTCCTTCTTCGCGGCGGGATTGGCGGGGCTGGCCGGGCTTTCGCTGATTGGGCTGGGATTCGTCTGGGTAGCGATCCGCACATCGCTCGCGCCGCTGCGGCAGATCGCGTCCGATCTGGCGCTTCGGGACCCGGGCGACCTCGCGCTGGTCCAGGGCACGCCGCCGCAAGAGATCCGCGTCTTGTTCGACGCGATCAACGGCTTCATCAGCCGGCTTCAGCGCAGCCGCGCCCTGACTGAGACCTTCATCGCCGATGTCGCGCACCAGACCCGCACCTCCCTTTCAGCCCTGCACGGCCACCTGTCGCTTGCAGCCGATGCCGCCGACGCCGAGCAGATGCGCTCACGGCTGCTCAAGGCCGACCGGCAGGCCCTGCGCACGGTGCGGCTGTCCAACCAGCTTCTGGCGAACGCCATGGTCATCCACCGGTCGGACCGCGCCAGCCCGCAACCGGTCGCCTTGCGGCCGTTGGTGCGCGACACGCTCGCCGAAAGCTTGCGCGACAGCCGGATGCGGCACATCTCGCTGTCCTTCGTGGATGCCGGCGTTGGTCCTGGTCAGGACGTCGTCGCGGGCGACGACGTGTCGATCCGCGAGGCGCTGCGCAACCTGATCGAGAACGCCGTACGGCACGGGCCCCCCGACAACACGATCATGATCGCACTGGAGGCGAATGACGCGGAGCTGACCCTTAGGGTCGAAGACGCCGGGCCCGGCATCGCGGAGGCGGACCTGGAGCGCGCCACCGACCGCTTCACCTCCCTGTCGGACGCGACGAGGGGCTCCGGCCTTGGCCTGTCGATCGTCAAGGCGGTGGCGGAGGGGCACGGCGCCGATCTGACGCTGGGTCGTTCGACGCTGGGCGGGCTCGACGTGACGCTGACCTTCAAGCGCCTCGCCGCGGTCCTTATCCTTCTGGTCGCTCTTTTCCCGTCAACCGGTCCGGTTCGGGCGCAGACCCTGCTGATCCACAGCGCCACGGATACTCCGGCGATGCAGCCCCTGGTCGACGCGTTCGAGGCCCGCAATCCGGGGATCGATGTCGACTATGTGGAGTTCGACACCGTTCCGCTTTACCGGTCGCTTCTGGATTCAGACAATCCTGCGCGCCCCGATGTCGTCATCTCCTCGGCCATGGATCTGCAGGTCGACCTCGTCAATCGCGGTCTTGCGCGGCGTATTAGCCTGCCAGCGGGAGATGCCCCACCCGGCTGGGCCACGTGGCGGTCCGAGCTCTTCGGCTTCACCTTCGAGCCAGCCGTCGTAGTCTATGACCGCAGGGCGATCGCGGAAAGCGAGCTTCCCGCCAGCCATCGGGAGCTCGCCACCTTCGTGCGCGAGAACGAAGAGCGGTTGCGCGGGCGCATCGGCAGCTATGACATCCGGGTGTCAGGCATCGGCTATCTCTATGCCACGCAGGACAGCCTGCAGGGACCACAGACGCTTGGCCTGTTCGAAGTCCTCGGGCGCGCCGACCTCCGGACCTTCTGTTGCACCTCGGAGATGGTCGAGGCAATCGCGCGCGGCGAACTTGTTTTTGCGTTCAACGCGATCGGATCCTATGCCGCCAATCAGGCCCGGCACATATCGCATCTCGGCCTGCACGTCTTCGAGGACTACAATCTCGTGATGACCCGCACGGCTTTTGTGCCGCGGGATGCGTCAAATCCCGACGCTGCAGAGCGCTTCGTCACGTTCCTGTTGTCGCAGGACGGGCAGGCGGTCATTGCTCGGGACTCGCCCTTGCTACCCGTTCGGCCCGCCGACCCGCCTGCGTCGATCATCGAACACAGGATCATCGAACAGCAGGGAACGTTCTTGCCAATCCGTCTGACACCGGGGCTTTTGACATTTCTCGACGCTTTGAAGAGACAAGGTTTCCTGTCGGCCTGGGACATGTCGTTAGGTCGCAGACCCTAGGCAGCGTCTTCATTTAAACGTGAGAATGGCGCCCGCATAACCAGCCACGGAACCGCCCGGCTTATCCGGGTTCGGGCGGCGTAAAATCCCGCCAGTGGCAAGTTCCTGGATCACGATGATTGGTCTGGGGGCGGAAGGATGTATGGCGTGGAGCTGTATTCGAAGGTCCGCATAGCGGTGCTGCGGGATGGGCTGAGCCAGCGCGAGACTGCTCGGCGTTTCGGGATCGACAGCGGCACGGTGTCGAAGATGGTTGGGCATGCGGCGCCGCCAGGATACCGGCGGGCGCGATCTCGGGTCCGCCCCGCATCTGCCGTCAGCATCTCGTTGTTCTATGACCAACTGCGCCTCTCGGGAGTTGTGGCTCTGTTCCCCTCGAAGGCGTTGGACACAGGGCCCGAAGTATTGGCGGGATTGAAACTCAGCCCATTGGAAAGGCGCGGAAAAATCCGACCGAACCGAATTCGGTGAGGTTCGCCCGAACAGAGACGGAGCGCCGTTCCCACTGGGAGGAGGATGGTGACTCCGCCGCTGTTGAAGCTTGCTGATCAGGCCGCCTAT
>CAZOZE010000128.1:0-3254 GCA_964584215.1 uncultured Rhodobacterales bacterium | reverse complement strand
GGGCGCGCGCGCCGCGATCTCGGCCAGCTTCTCGAAGGTGGCGGCGTCATAGACGTCCACCCGGTCGGCGTCGCGCACCGACACCCAGACCTCCGCGCCGCGCGGCGTGAACTCCATGTGCAGCACGGCGGGGCCGGGGGTGAGGGTGCGGATCACCTCGCCCGAGGGCGCGTCGATCACCTGCACCGTGTCGTTGAGCGGATGGGCGAAGTTCACCCAGACCTGCCGTCCGCCGGGCCGCGCCACCGCGAACACCGGCTGGCCGTGGACTGCGGTGCGCCCGATCTCGGCGAAGCTGCGCGCGTCGGCCCACAGCACCTCATGCCGCCCCACCGCAGGCAGCGCGAAGCGGTCGCCCGCCAGCGCCCAGCCCTCCAGATGCGGCATCTTGTAGACCGGCAGCGGCGCCTCATTGCGCCCGTATCCCGCCAGCACCCGGCGCGGCTGCGGCGGCGTCTCCCACAGGTCGAGCATGGTCAGCCCGTCCTCGCCGAACAGCCCGGCTATATAGGTGCGCCCGTCGCCGGTGATCAGCGCGTCGTAAGGGTTGGCGCCGATCCCCTCGATGCGGGTGATTTGCGGCGTCGGGCCGGAAAGATCGGCGATCCAGGTCTCGCCCGCGTCCCACAGACTGAACACGAACCGCCGCCCCGGCGCATCGACAAGGCCGATAGTTTTCGATCCGGTCGGAATGTCGGCCACCGGCGCCAGCGTGTCGGCGTCGAACACCCGCACGCCGCCGGGCTCGTAGTTCGACACCGCCACCAGCCGCCCGTCGTCCGAGATCGCGCCGCCGATGGAGTTGCCCGCCTGCATCACGCGCGCGACGATGGTTCGCTCAAGAATATCGACCTTGGTAAGCCCGCCGTCGCGCCCGAACACATAGGCGAACCGCTGGTCCGGCGAGAACACCATCGAGGCGTGCGAGAGATCGCCGAGGCCCTCGACGCGGCCCAGCGCCGCGCGCGCGCGCCAGTCGATCACCATGAGCGACCCGGTCGCGCGCTCGACGATTACCCCCAGCGCCCCGGTGGCGCGCGGTTCTTCGGCGCGAACACCGAACGCCGTCAGCGCCAGCAACAGCGCCGCGATCAGCCGCGTCATGGCGCTTCTCCCTTCAGCAGATACGCCGCGATCCAGCGCGCCTCGGTCTCGCTCAGCAGCCCGCGCCACGGCGGCATCGCGGTGCCGGGCAGGCCGTCGAGCACGATGGCGCTCAGGGTTTCCGCATCGGCCCCCGCCAGCGCCTGCGGCGTCAGCGGGGTTCCCAGCCCGCCCTTCAGCGTCATGCCGTGGCATGAGCCGCAGTCCTGCCGCACCAGCCGCTCCAGCGCGGCGGCGTGGGCGGGGCCGATCCCTTCCGCCTCCGCAGCCGCGCCGACAAGCAGCAGCGCCGCAGCAAGCGCCGCCCTAAGCATCCACCGTCTCCCGCGCGCAAGCGGCGCGCGCGGCGGGCGCGGCCTGAAGATCGGGCAGCAGCCCGGCGACGGCGCCGATGATGAACAGGACCGGCGCCGCGAGGCCCGCCTCCGTGACATCCGCCGCCACCGAATCCAGTCGCGACAAGAGCCGCCGCTCGCGCGGGGTGGTGCCCTCGGCCACCGCCAGAACCGGCGTGTCGCCGGGCAAGCCGTGGCTGCAAAGCTGCGTCGCGATCTCGGCGATGTTGGCGACGCCCATATAGACGACCAGCGTCGTCTGCGGGTCGGCCAGCCCGGCCCAGTCGAGGTCGAGCGGCAGGTCGGCGCGGCAATGACCGGTCACCAGCCGCACGCCGCGCGCCAGCCCGCGATGGGTCAGCGGCACGCCGGTCGCCGCCGAACAGCCCTGCGCCGCAGTGACGCCCGGCACGACGTCGTGCGGGACGCCCGCCGCGCGCAACGCCTCTGCTTCCTCCGAGCCGCGCCCGAAGATGAACGGATCGCCCCCTTTCAGCCGCGCCACCGTCAGCCCGGCCAGCCCCAGCGAGACCAGCAGCGCGTTGATCTGCTTCTGCGGCACGGGGTGGGCCTTCGGCGCCTTGCCGACCGGGATCAGCCGCGCGTCGGGCGCCGCCATGGCGAGTATCTCGGGCGAAACCAGCCGGTCGAACACCACCACCTGAGCCGCGCGCAGCAGCCGCGCGGCCTTCAGCGTCATCAGCTCAGGGTCGCCGGGGCCGGCGCCGATGAGAGAGACGTGTCCGGGTCTGGTCATGGCGGTGCGCCCTGTTCGGCCTGAAGGGGTCGGATGAGAGGCGCGCGCCGGGGGAGCGGTCGCCCCGCCCGGCGCGCGCATGGCGTCAATAGACGTCGTTGCGGGTGTTGAAGACGTTGAACTTGCCCGTCGGCGTGATCAGGCGGGGGTCCTTGATGACGTGCTTCATCTTCAGCGTGCGGTCGTCCACCACCACGATCGCCGATTCCTGATCGCGGCCGTTCCAGACCGAGAACCAGATCTCGTCGCCGGCCTCGTTGAACTCACCCTGCACCACGCGCGGCTGGCCCTCGGCGATATTGGCCCATTCACCGATCGGCAGCACGGTGTATTCAGGGTCCTCCGCGCCCATCTCGCTGACCTTGAACACCGCGATGGAGGCCGAGATCTCGGCGTCGGGGTTCAGCGGCGCATCGACGTAGAGGTGATCCGAGGTCGGGTGCGACTTGACGAACAGCGAGCCGCCGCCAAGGCCGTAGAGCGTCTGCACCACCTTCCACGCGCTGTCGGGATGGCCCTCGGGGTCGGTGCCGATCAGCGCGATGCTGTCGTCGCCCAGGTGCGAGGTCGCCCAGACCGGCCCGAAGGTCGGGTGGACGAGGTTGGCGCCGCGCCCCGGGTGCGGCGTGGCGCCGCCGGTCTCGACGATGGCGGTCAGCGCGCTCTCCTTGGTGTCGATCACCACCACCTTGTTGCGGGCGTTGGCGGCGGTCAGGAAATAGCGCTGCGTGCTGTCGAAGCCGCCGTCGTGCAGGAACCGCTCCGCCTCGATCTCGGTGATCTTGAGGTTCTGGATGTCGGAGTAGTCCACCATCTGGATCTTGCCGGTCTCCTTCACGTTGACCAGAAACTCCGGCTTGTAGTGCGAGGCGACGATGGCGGCGACGCGCGGTTCGGGGTGATACTCCTGCGTGTCATAGATCATGCCGCGCGTCGAGACGATCTTGAGCGGCTCCAGCGTGTCGCCGTCCATGATCGTGTACTGCGGCGGCCAGTAGCTGCCGGCGATGGCGTATTTGTCCTCATAGCCCTTGAACTTGGAGGTCTCGACCGACCGC
>CAZOZE010000127.1:0-3826 GCA_964584215.1 uncultured Rhodobacterales bacterium | reverse complement strand
GTCAAATCTCACAGCAGGCCACACACATCGAACGATAACCCCTTCTCGGAGGCCCACTTCAAGACCCTGAAATACCAGCCAGAGTTCCCAAAACGCTTCCAAACCATCGACGAGGCGCGCACCTTCTGCCGTCGCTTCTTCACCTGGTGTAACGAGGACCATCATCACGCAGGCATCCGCTTGCGCACGCCGGGTGCGCTGAAAAAAGATATCGCCAGATCGATTTGGCGTTTTTCACTCGGCGCCAGTTCCTCCACGCAGGCCTCGGTCGCCGCGCGCTTGGTGCGCGCCGCGCTCGACCGGGGCTTCGCGATGGTTGGGGTCTGGGCGGGTGAGCGGGTGCTCGATACGGCGCAAATGGAGGCGAGCCTCGGACCTCCCACGAAGCCCACGGCGGCGAGCGGATCAAGTTGAAGGCGTAAAGGAAACAGGGTCAAGCATAGCAATGCCGCCACGCTGTCCGGGAACGTGGGACCACCTCAGTAGCTCAATGGGGCGGAACTCATTCGCTATCGGCGGCGACGCGAAAGCCGGTATGGTTTGAGCCCAGCCCCCGCTCCGCCGGTTGGCGGGCGGTGGGCCGGTAGCGCAGACAGTAGGAGGGCGCGCAGAGCCACGAGCCCCCCTTGACCACGCGCCGCGCGCCGATCTCGGGGTGAGAGAACTGCGCGGCGAGCGCCTCGGGCGGGCCGTGCGGGTCGGTCTGTGTGCGGCCGGGATGCGCCGGAACCCACCAGTCGGCCACATGCTCCCAGACATTGCCGAGCATGTCGTGCAGGCCGTAGCCGTTCGGCGGGAAGCTCGCGACGGGCGCCGTGCCGTGATGGCCGTCTTCGGCGAGGTCGGCAGCGGGGAATGCGCCCTGCCAGGTGTTCGCCTTCCATCCGGAGACCGGGTCGAAAGGCTCGTCCCAGATCGCCCCGTCGCCAAGCCCGCCGCGGGCGGCGAGCTCCCATTCCGCCTCGGTCGGGAGGCGGCCGCCCGCCCAGCGGGCATAGGCCTCGGCGTCTTCGGGCGACACCTGCACCACCGGGTGATTGTCGCGGCCCTCGATGGCGCTGCCCGGCCCCTCCGGCGCCCGCCAGTTCGCGCCGGGAACCCAGCGCCACCAGCGGTTGGGGTCGGCGAGGCTCACGGGCGCGGCGGGCTGGGCGAAGACCATCGAGCCGGGTTCGAGAAGCGCCTGCGGCCAGGTCGGGCGCTCCGCCCGCTCGAAGCCGCGCTCGGCCGTGGTGACGTAGCCCGTCGCCGCCACGAAGGCGCGGAACTCGGCGTTGGTAACCTCGGTGCGCCCGATCAGGAACGGCCCGACCGTGACCTCGCGCATCGGCCCCTCCTCGCGGTAATGCGTCTCGGAGCCCATCCGGAAGGTTTCGCCCTCGATGCGGATCATGTCCGACGCTGCGGCGGCAAGGGGAAGCGCCAGGAGGACGAGGATCGCGGCGCGCAGAAAGGACTTCACGACGAGGCCCCATCGCCGAAGAACAGCCGCCGCAGATGCGCCACGCCGTCGGCGCGGGCCAGCTCGCGCCAGGCGGCGAAGATCATGAACAGGAGCGCCAGCCACAGATGGATCGCGGCGACCCGGCCCCAGTCGAGCGCGGCGAAGGCGCGGCTAACGTCGTCGGCGAATGAGCCGGTGGCGGCGGCGGCCTCGATCAGTCGCTCGACAACATGCAGAAGCATGGCGGCAATCGTGTAGATTGCCCCCTTCCAGACCGTGTTCCAGATCAGGGGGCGGTCGGGAAACCGGTTGACGAAGGGCAGGTGGTCGACCAGCAGCACCGCCTTGGCCGCGAGCAACGCGCCGATGGTCGCCACGCCGTGGCGGATCAGGCTTACATCATGGTCCGGCGCGATTAGCGCGACCGTCAGGGCGATCGCGTTGAAGGCGACGGAGAAATACAGGAACGGCGCCACCATGGCGCCGAGCTCGGCGCGCAGCACCGCGGCGATCCTCGTCATGTGGGTCTCCTGTCTCTTGTCGGCCCGGATGCACGGCTTCGCCGTCGCCCACCCTGCAACACAAACACCCGTGCCGCCTGCGCCAAATCCGCCGCCCACGACATCGCTCAGTCGACCCGGATCAGCGGCGGCTGCGTCCATGTTCCGTCGAGTGCGGCTTCCTTAGGCCAATAGATGCGCATCGCAGTCCAGAACGGGCCGTCATTCGCCGGCAACCAGTTCGCTTCCTTTTCAGGCCCGGGAGACGACGCCTGGATGTACAGCGTGATCCCGCCATCGTCGTCGCGCTTCAGGCTGGAGAGCATCGTGGAGTTGATCAGATACCGGTCGATCGGGTTCGCGACCAGCAGGCTGTCGGGCAGGTCGTACATGGTCAGCGACCAGAAGGCGTCGGCCGGCGGAAGCTGTCCCGGCGGAAGGCGCAGCGTGTAGCGGCGCCTCGCGCCATCCAACGGATCGCCTTCATGATCGACGCGATAGGCCGGATAGATCGCCTCTTCCCGGGAATTGCCGTAAAGGCCGATCACCGCCGCCGCGAAACGATAGAGATAGTTGTTTTGCAGGAAGTCGCGCGTGCCGAAAACGTCGCCGCTCGTCACCTTACCCGTGGCGAAGTCGGTTTCGTTGAAAGTCTGATAGGCCTGCCATGCGTCCGCCATCCCGTCCGCATAGGCCTGTTTCATCTCCGGGGAGAGACCTGCGATATCGATCTGCTGGCCGGCGCCGACCCCGATCCGCGCGAAGCGCGCCATCAGGTCGGTTTCCGAGGGGTGCGTCGGCCCGAAGGTCAGAACGAAGTTCAAGATGTTGAAAAACTCGGGCGATGTTCTCTGCTCGTCGGGCGTCAGGGGTTCGATGAACGAGATCGGGGCTGCGGCTGGAGGCGCGACCTGCCCAAGGAAGGTGGAGAGCGGCTCGACCTTGTAGCCCGACTGCACCCTCACGACGTTATCGATGTCGGAGGCCTCGAAGAGTTGGGTGCGATACACCGCGAACACCACATCGGTCTCGGACCGGAAAACCCCGTCGATTCCAGGCGGCGTCTCCCCCCTCCATTCCGGCCCGGCAACCAGAAAGCTGCCGCCGCCGTTGCCCGTGGTGCGACTGCCGATGTAGTCGAAGTTGAAGGTGTAGCCGTCGATCAGCTGGACGGAGAAGTAACGATCCTCGTCGATCGGCGGCACGGTCAGCACCACGGGCTCGCTTCGCAGCAGCAATCCCGCCATCGAATAGGGCGTGTCGGAATTCGGGGATACGATCGCCCGGTCGTCGGGCGTGTAGACCCGGGGGATGTTCGTGATCTGGTTCCACGGCGCCTTGAACTCCGGGTTTTCCCGGTCGACGAAGTAGGTGTGCTGGACGCGATAGGCGTCGACGAGCGGATACCCGTAAATATAGGCTTCCTTGGCGATGCTGCGCGCTTCCTCAGGCGTCAGATCGGGCGCGGGACCCGCCCAGGCCTTGGACAATCCGACGGCGCCCAGCGCGATGATCGAAGCCGAGAAAATTCTTTTGCTCACCGATGTTTTCCTTGCGATTGCGGTGCTCTCCGCGAGGCCCCGACAGCGCGCCGCTGGAGATCGAGGCTGGCTGTCGTCGTCACCGGTTCCTCCGTGATCGTTCCTCACCGCGCCCGCGCTTTCGGGCCGGTACGGTTGATCCGCCCGGCGCGAGCGCCGGGCGGTCTGATGTCGAGCCCTCCCCTCAGTTGTCCGACGCCGCCTTCATGGCGGCCTCCAGACGCGCCCGGTCGGCGTCGGAAAGCTGCGGGCGGTCGACCTTGATGGTCAGCTTCTCCAGCTTCGCCGTCAGCGCGAAGGGCGGCGTGTAGTCGGCGTCGTTCACGCCGGTCAGCGTGTCG
>CAZOZE010000126.1:0-5535 GCA_964584215.1 uncultured Rhodobacterales bacterium | reverse complement strand
GGTCTCGGAAACCCCCGGCGGCGAGGCGTTCGAGGTCGCCGGGCGCGGCGAGCTTCAGATGGGCGTGCTGATCGAGAACATGCGCCGCGAAGGCTTCGAGCTGTCGATCTCGCGCCCCAAAGTGCTGATGCGCGAGGAGGACGGCCAGAAGCTGGAGCCGATCGAGGAAGTGGTGATCGACGTGGACGAGCCCTATGCGGGCGCGGTCGTCGAGAAGCTGGCGCAGCGCAAGGGCGATCTGGTCGAGATGCGGGCGGCGGGCGCGGGCAAGACGCGGCTGGTGGCGCATGTGCCGTCGCGCGGGCTGATCGGCTATCACGGCGAGTTCCTCACCGACACGCGCGGCACCGGCGTGCTCAACCGGCTGTTCCATTCCTGGGCGCCCTACAAGGGGCCGATGCAGGGGCGCCGCCAGGGCGTGCTGATCTCGATGGAGACCGGCGTCTCGGTCGCCTACGCGCTGTGGAAGCTGGAGGACCGCGGGCGGCTGTTCATCGGCCCGCAGGAACAGATCTACATGGGCATGGTGATCGGCGAGCACTCGCGCGAGAACGACCTTGAGGTGAACCCGCTGAGGGGCAAGCAGCTCACCAACATGCGCGCCTCGGGCAAGGACGAGGCGGTGACGCTGACCACGCCGACCCGCTTCAGCCTTGAGGAATGCATCGCCTATATCGACGACGACGAGCTGGTGGAGGTCACGCCGAAATCGCTCAGGATGCGCAAGCGGCTGCTCGACCCCAACGACCGCAAGCGCGAGTCGCGAAAAGCGAACGGGTGATCGCGGATTCGCAGTTTGCATCGCATTTTGCAAAGTGCGGGCGGCGCGAAATCGTTAACTGGCGAACGATACGCGCCGTTTTCGCCCATTGCGGCGCTCGCACGCCCATAGCGTGTATGGCGCAGCCGCGACTCGCCAGTCGTTAACCCTTTAAGAAATAGCCGCTTCGAGAACTGGCACGATGCTTGCATACCCAACTGTGTTTATTTTGTGAGGTCGAGGTCAATGAAACACCCCATCGATGTGCACGTCGGCAAGCGCGTTCGTCACCGCCGCTGGATGCTGGGCATGACCCAGCAGCAGCTGGGCGATCGCGTCGGCATCAAGTTTCAGCAGATTCAGAAATATGAAACCGGCATGAACCGAATTTCGGCGTCCCGGCTCTGGGACATCGCCCAGGCGATGGATGCGTCGATCTCATTCTTCTTCGAGGGCCTCGACGGCGCCGAGTCGGCGGAACATCCCGCCGCCGCGCAGATCGGCGATCTGATGGTGGACCGTGAAGCGATCGAACTGGTGCGCTCCTACAATGCGATCCCCGAGGAACAGCGCCGCCGCCTGTTCGAGCTCGCCCGCGTGCTCAGCGCCGCCGCCTGAAACCCCGGCGCCGGTTGACGCCTGTCGGCCGGCGCCGCATCCAGCGCCCGCCGCCCCGACGCGGCGGCGGAGCAACGCATGACGACCGATCTCGACGACGACGACCTCGCCGCGCTGCTGGACGTGGCCCGCGCGGCGGCGGACGCTGCGCGGGCGCCCGCGCTGGCATGGTTCCGCGCCCCGGCGCTCGGCGTCGAGGACAAGGGGGCCGCCGGCTGGTTCGATCCGGTGACCGCCGCCGACCGCGCGGTGGAGGCGGCGATGCGCGCCGTGCTGGCCGCCCGCCGCCCCGACGACGCGATCCTTGGCGAGGAGGCGGCGGCGACCCCCGGCGTCTCCGGGCTCAGCTGGGTGCTCGACCCGATCGACGGCACCCGCAGCTTCATCTCCGGCGCGCCGAGCTGGGGTGTGCTGGTGGCGCTGAACGACGGCGCCCGGCCCCGCATCGGCGTGATCGACCAGCCGTTCACGGGCGAGCGGTTCGAGGGCGTGTGCGGCGACGGCTGGGCCGCCGCCTCGTGGCGGCGAGGGCCCGAAACCCGCGCGCTCGCCACCCGCCCCTGCGCCCGGCTGGAGGACGCCACGCTGTTCACCACCTACCCCGAAGTGGGGACAGCGCAGGATCGCGAGGGCTTTGAGGCGGTGCGCGACCGCGTGCGCCTCACCCGCTATGGCATGGATTGCTACGCCTATGCGCTGCTGGCGCTGGGCTGCGTCGATCTGGTGATCGAGGCGGGGTTGCAGCCCTATGACGTGCAGGCGCTGATCCCGGTGATCGAGGGCGCGGGCGGCATGGTCACCGATTGGCGCGGTCGGCCCTGCCCGCAGGGCGGGCGGGTGCTGGCGGCGGGCGACGCGCGGGTTCACGCGGCGGCGCTGGCGCTGCTTGCGGATTACTGAGCGGCGAGAAACCCGTCGATCGCAGCCCAGAGCTGCGCGCGCCGCGCGGGCGTCTCCAGAAACAGCTCGTGCCGCCCGCCCGCGATCTCGGTCAGCGCCAGCCCGTCGCGCGCGGCGCGGGCGCGGATCGCCGATTGCGAGACCACGGCCTCCTCGCCGCCGACGGCGACCATGGCGCGCGCGCGCAGGCGCTGCGGCGCCAGCGCCGCCATTTCGGCGTAGGCGGCGCGCAGCCAGCCGAACGTCGGCCCGCCCAGCGCCTTGTCGGCCTGCGCGCGGGTCAGCGCCGCCAGCCAGGCCGCGCGCGCCGGGTCGGCCGTCAGCACGTTGGGTTCGGGATCGGACGCCGCGTAGGAATCGTCGCCGCCGCCCGGCGCATAAGCGCGGCCGAAGCCCAGCGCCACCGCCGCCCCGGCCATGAGCCGCCCGGCAAGCGCCACCGCCCGGCCCTGCGCCAGCCCCCACATCGGCGAACAGAACACCGCCGCCGAGACCGTCAGCCGTCCGTCGAGCAGCGCGCGCAGGCCGATGGCGCCGCCCATGGAATGCGCGACCATCGCGCGCGGCCCCGATGCCGCCGCCACCGGCGCCGCCGCCAGCAGCGCGGCGAGATCGCGCTGGAATTCGGTGAAATCATCGACATGGCCTTTGCGCGGATGGCCCACGGGCCGCGCCGACGCCCCCTGCCCGCGCCAGTCCAGCGTCGCCACCGAAAAGCCGCGCGCCGCGAAATCCTGCGCGACGCCTGCGTATTTCTCGCAGAACTCGGTGCGCCCCTGAAGCAGCAGGATCGTCCCGCGCCCGGCCCCCGGCAGCAGCGCGCCGCGCAGCCGCACGCCGTCTGCTGCGGTCAGCGCAAGCGGCGACGACCCCGGCCCGAGCGGGCCTTCTTCAGCCAAGAAGGCTCGCGACCTTCATCGCCACCCCCATGTCGCCGTCGATCTTGATCTTGCCGGTCATGAAGGCGCCGGTGGGGCTGAGGTCGCCCTCGAACATCCGTCGGAACGTCTCCAGATCGGCGACGATGGTGCAGTCGGCGGCGGCGCCGTCGTCCATCCGCGCGCCGTCCCCGTCCAGCCTGAGCGCGCCCAGATCGATGAAATCCAGCTTCACCGACCCGTCCAGCGTCTCGCCCTCGGTCTTCTTGCGCAGCGCCTCGAGCGCCTTGGCCAGATCATCGGACATGTCGCATTCCCCTTGCTGCGCGCCGACAAGGCGCCACATGATGTGCGCGGGGACGATAAGGCTTGAGATCATGTTGGCAATCACCCTGACGCGCTTGCTTGCGCCGTTGTCGCTGGTCGCGGGGCTTTTTGTCGGCGTCGCACAGGCGCAGAACGCCGCGCCGGAGGCGATGAACGCCGCGCCGCAGGCGATGAACGCCGCGCCGGAGGCGACGGAAACCGCGCCGCAGGCGAAACTGGACGCGCTGTTCGCGACGCTGGCCGACGCCAAGGCCGACAATCCCGCGCGGATACAAAGCCGCATCGTCGAGATCTGGTCGGCCTCGGGCTCCGACAGCAAGGATTTCCTGCTCTCGCGCGGGCGCGACGCGCTGGCGGCGAAGGAATATGACAAGGCGGTGGCGCATCTCTCGGCGCTGGTCGCGCTGGCCCCGGACTTCGCCGAAGCCTGGAACACCCGCGCCACCGCCTATTTCCTCAAGGACGAATTCTGGCTCTCGGTCGCCGACATCCAGCGGGTGCTGGCGCTGGAGCCGCGCCATTTCGGCGCGCTGGCCGGGCTGGGGGTGATTCTGGAGCGCACCGGCGACGAAGCGGGCGCGCTGCGTGTCCAGCGCGAGGCGCTGCGCCTCAACCCGCATCTCGACGGCGCCCGCGAGGCTGTGGAGCGGCTGGCCCCCGGCGTGGACGGCCGCGCCATCTGACGCTGCGCCCTCCCGACGCCGCGAGGGGCTTGCGCCCGCGCCCCGAAGCCTGCGAAAGGCCCCGTCCATGAACGCCGCCCCGCCGCATGCGCCATCGCGCGCCCGCCAGTCTGACGACCGCGACGCGCGCGACGCCACCGTGATCGCGGTGCTCGGCCCCACCAACACCGGCAAGACCCACTACGCCATCGAGCGGATGCTGGCGCACCGCTCCGGCGTGATGGGGTTTCCGCTGCGGCTTCTGGCGCGCGAGGTCTACGACCGGGTGGTTGCGCTGCGCGGCCCGCGCGCCGCCGCGCTGATCACCGGCGAGGAGAAGATCGCGCCCGCAGGCGCGCAATATGTGCTGTGCACCGTGGAATCGATGCCGCTCGACTGGGGCGCGGAGTTTCTCGCGGTCGATGAGATCCAGCTTTGCGCCGATCCCGATCGCGGGCACGTCTTCACCGACCGCCTGCTGCGCGCGCGCGGCGCGCAGGAGACGCTGTTTCTCGGCTCCGACACGATGCGCGCCCGCATCGCCGCGCTGATCCCGAAGGCGCGCTTCATCACCCGGCCCCGGTTCTCCAGTCTGGAATACGCCGGATCGAAAAAGATCTCGCGCCTGCCGCCGCGCAGCGCCGTGGTCGCTTTCTCGACCGAGGCGGTCTATGCGCTGGCCGAGCTGATCCGCCGCCAGAAGGGCGGCGCGGCGGTGGTGACCGGCGCGCTCAGCCCGCGCACCCGCAACGCGCAGGTCGCGCTCTACCAGAACGGCGACGTGGAGCATCTGGTGGCGACCGACGCCATCGGCATGGGGCTGAACCTCGATCTGCGCCACGTCGCCTTCGCCGGGCTGGCCAAGTTCGACGGCCGCCGCCACCGCGCGCTGGAGGCGCAGGAGCTGGCGCAGATCGCGGGCCGCGCCGGGCGTCACCTGACGGAGGGCACGTTCGGCGTGACCGGCGAGGCCCCGGCGCCCGACCCCGACGTGATCGAGCGGATCACCACGCACCGATTCGATCCCGCGCCGAAACTGCACTGGCGCAACGCGCGGCTCGATCTTGGCGCCGTTCCTGCGTTGCTGCGCAGCCTGGAGGCGCAGGCGCCCAACCCCAACCTGGTGCGGGCGCGCGAGGCGGAGGACATGGTCGCGCTGCGCACGCTGTGGGCCGACCCCGACATCCAGCACCGCGCGCGCGGCGGCGCGGCGGTGCGGCTTTTGTGGGACGTGTGCCAGACCCCCGACTTCCGCAAGAGCGCGCCCGCCGACCACGCCGCGCTGCTGGAGCGCATTTATCGGTTCCTGCTGAGCGACGCGGGCGTTATACCCTCCGACTGGATCGACGGGCAGGTTGCGCGGCTCGACCGGACCGACGGAGACATCGAC
>CAZOZE010000125.1:0-5391 GCA_964584215.1 uncultured Rhodobacterales bacterium | reverse complement strand
GGCACCGGCCAGCTCATGGTCGGCGCGTGGAAGCCGTAGTCGATCAGCCGCTTGGCGATGTCCTCGACGCCGACGCCGCTTTGCGCCTTCAGCGGGCGCACGTCGATGATGCACTCATGCGCCACCCGCCCGTTCGCGCCGCTGTAGACCACCGGATAGGCGGCGCGCAGCCGGGTGGCGATGTAGTTGGCGTTGAGGATCGCAAGCTGGGTGGCGCGCAACAGGCCGTCCGGCCCCATCATCGCGATGAACGCCCACGAGATCGGCAGGATCAGCGCGGAGCCCCACGGCGCCGCCGCCACCGCGCCGCCGTGCATTTCGGGGCCGCTTGCGGAAAGCGGCGCCTCGACCGGGTGCGAGGGCAGGAACGGCGCCAAATGCGCCTTGACGCCGATCGGCCCGACGCCGGGGCCGCCGCCGCCGTGCGGGATGCAGAACGTCTTGTGCAGGTTCATGTGGCAGACGTCGGCGCCGATGTCGGCGGGGCGCGAGACCGCCACCTGCGCGTTGAGATTGGCGCCGTCCATATAGACCTGCCCGCCGCGCGCGTGGACGATGGCGCAAATGTCCTTGATCCCGCCCTCGAACACGCCGTGGGTGGAGGGATAGGTGACCATCAGCGCCGCCAGCCGGTCGGCGTGCTGGTCGGCCTTGGCGCTGAGATCCGCGATGTCGATGTCGCCGCGCGCGTCGCATTTCACCACCACCACCTTCAGCCCGGCCATGACGGCGGAAGCGGGGTTGGTGCCATGCGCCGACGACGGGATCAGGCACACGTCGCGCGCGCCCTCGCCGCGGGCTTCGTGCCAGCCCCGGATCGTCAGCAGCCCGGCGTATTCACCCTGACTGCCGGCGTTGGGTTGCAGCGACACCGCGTCAAAGCCGGTGATGGCGCAGAGCTGCGCCTCCAGTTCCGCGAACAGGCGGCGATAGCCGCGCGTGTGCCCGGCGGGCGCGAAGGGGTGGATGTCGGCGAAGCCCGGCCACGAAATCGGGATCATCTCCGCCGTGGCGTTCAGCTTCATGGTGCAGGAGCCGAGCGGGATCATCGCGCGGTCGAGCGCGATGTCCTTGGCCTGCAGGCGGCGCAGATAGCGCAGCATCTCGGTCTCGGAGCGGCTGGCGTGAAACACCGGGTGCGCCAGATAGGTTGACGTGCGGCGCAGACCCTCCGGCGTCGCCTCCGCAACCATGGCGTCCAGCGCCGCGACCGAAGCCTCGACGCCAAACGCCGCCCACAGCGCCTCAAGATCTGCGCGCGTGGTGGTCTCGTCAAAGCTGGCCCCCAGCGTGTCGGCGTCGATGCGGCGCAGCAGCAGCCCCGCCGCCTGCGCCCGGTCGGCGATCGCGGCCGCGCGGCCCGGCGCGTGGATGGTCAGCGTGTCGAAGAAGGCGTCCGACGCCAGCGCAAAGCCGCCGCGGCGCAGCCCCTCGGCGGCGATGGCGGCGAGCCGCGCCGCGCGCTGCGCGATGCGCTTCAGCCCCTCCGGCCCGTGATACACCGCATACATCGCCGCCATCACCGCCAGCAGCGCCTGCGCGGTGCAGATGTTGGAGGTCGCCTTGTCGCGGCGGATGTGCTGTTCGCGGGTCTGCAGCGCCATGCGCAGCGCGGTGGCGCCGTGGCTGTCCACCGAGACGCCAATGATGCGCCCCGGCGCGCTGCGCTTGTGCGCGTCGCGAGTGGCGAAGAACGCGGCGTGCGGGCCGCCAAAGCCCATCGGCACGCCGAACCGCTGCGCCGAGCCGATGGCGACATCGGCGCCCAGCTCCCCCGGCGGGGTCAGCAGCGTCAGCGCCAGCAGGTCGGTCGCCATGATCGCCAGCGCCCCGGCGCCGTGCAGCCGCCCGATCACCGCGCGCCAATCGCGCACCGCGCCCGACGAACCGGGATAGCTGATGAGCGCGCCGAACACCGTTTCGGGGTCGAGCGTCTCAGCGTCGCCCACCACGATCTCGATCCCCTGCGGCGCGGCGCGGGTGCGCAGCACGGCGACGGTCTGCGGATGCGTGTCGGCGTCCACGAAGAAGGCGTTCGCCTTCGACGTCGCAACCCGGTGCGCCATCGTCATCGCCTCGGCGGCGGCGGTGGCCTCGTCCAGCAGCGAGGCGTTGGCGAAATCAAAGCCGGTGAGGTCCATCACCATCTGCTGATAGGTCAGCAGCGCCTCAAGCCGCCCCTGGCTGATCTCGGCCTGATAAGGAGTGTAGCTGGTGTACCAGCCCGGATTCTCCAGCACGTTGCGCAGGATCACCGGCGGCGTGACGGTCCCGTGATAGCCCATGCCGATCATCGAGCGCGCGACCACGTTCTCGTCGGCCATGGCGCGCAGAGCGGCAAGCGCCTGCGTCTCGGTCATCGCCGGCTCCAGCGCCAGCGGCGCCCGCAGGCGGATCGCCTCGGGCACGGTCTCATCCAGCAGCGCCTCCAGCGAGGCGGCGCCGATGGCCTTGAGCATATGCGCCTGCTCGGCGGCGCCGGGGCCGTTGTGGCGGCGGGCGAAGGCGCCCGCGTCCTCCAGCGCCTCCAGCGAGGGGCGCAGATCAAAGCCCAGCGACGCCGCGCGGGCGCTCAGCGCATCGGGGTTGGGCATGGGGTCAGGCTCCGATCAGGGCGTCATAGGCGGCGCGGTCCATCAGCGCGTCCAGCTCGGACGGGTCGCTGATCTTCATGCGGCAGAGCCACGCGGCGCCCTCGGGGTCGTCGTTCAGCGCGGCGGGCGTGTCGGCGGGGCCTGCGTTGACCTCGGTGATCTCACCGGAGACGGGGGCGTAGATCTCCGACGCCGCCTTGACCGATTCCACCGTGCCGCACTCGGCGCCCTTGTCCACCGTGCTCCCGGCGGGCTTCATCTCGACGAACACCACGTCGCCCAGCGCGTCGGCGGCGTGTCTGGTGATCCCCACCGTGGCGCTGTCGCCCTCGACGCTGATCCACTCGTGGTCTTCGGTGTAGTAGGTGGTCATTCAGGCTTCTCCGGCGCGCTTATAGCGGTGGGGGACAAAAGGGGTCTCGACGATTTTCGCGGGGCGCGGGGCGCCGCGCACCATCAGATCGACGGGCGTTCCGGGCGCGGCATGGGCCGCCTCGACCAGCGCCAGCGCCACGGGGCCGCCGACGCTGGGGCCGAAGCCGCCGGAGGTGACGCGGCCGATGGCGCGGCCCTGCGCCTGCACCTCCACCCCGTCGCGGGCGGGCGCGGCGCCATCGGGGCGCACGCCGACCAGCTTGCGCGCCGCGCCTTCGGCAAGCTGGCGCAGGATGGTCGCGGCGCCGGGAAAATCGGCGGCCTCACGGCGGCGCTTGGGGATCGACCACGCCAGCCCGGCCTCGACCGGGGTGATGGTCTTGTCGAGTTCGTGGCCATAGAGCGGCAGCCCCGCCTCCAGCCGCAGGGTGTCGCGCGCGCCAAGCCCGGCGGGCAGCACGCGCGGATCGGCCAGCAGCGCCTCGGCCAGCGCCTCGGCGCGGCGCTCCGGCACGGAGATCTCGAAGCCGTCCTCGCCAGTGTAGCCTAGCCGCGAGACGCGCAGCTCAACCCCGTCCCACAGCGTCTCGGTGGTCTGCATGAAGTCGAGCGCCACCGCCTCGGGCGCGATGCGCGAGATCGCGGCTTCGGCCTGCGGACCCTGCAGCGCCAGCAGGCCGCGCTCCAGCGGCTCGACCGAGATCGGCTGCTCGTCCAGCCCCGCGCGCAGATGCGCGAGGTCGTGGTCGGCGCGCGAGGCGTTCACCACCAGGAACAGGTGGTTGCCGACATTGGACACGATCAGGTCGTCCAGCACCCCGCCCGCGTCATTGGTGAACTGGGTATAGCGCGCGCGTCCGGGTTTCAGCGAGGCGATCCCGCCGGGCACCAGCCGCTCCAGCGCCTGCGCCGCGCTGTCCACGCCGCGCGCGTCGCGAATGACGATCTGCCGCATGTGCGACACGTCGAACAGCGCCGCCGCCGCGCGGCAGTGCTTGTGCTCGGCGATGATCCCGGCGGGATACTGCACCGGCAGCGACCAGCCGGCGAAGGCGACCATCCTGCCGCCGAGGCGCGCATGCAGATCGTGGAGCGGTGTGCGGCGGCTGTCGGACATGAGACCCTCCCGCCGCTGCGCGGACGCGCGGCTGTTTCCGATCGGAAACTACCCGTTCGGGTGAGTCGCCGCAAGGCGCCGGGGATGATCGGCGGCGCCTGACGCCGCGTCCTCAAGCTCGCACCGGGCGCAGCAGCGCTTTCATGTTGGACATTTTTATGAAACTGGTGTTCACAGCAAGAATAAACCAAAATGGAGGAAGGCCACAATGGCGTCTCGTGTTAACACTTTACTTGCCGCAACGTCAGCTTGCGCGCTGATTGTCGGCGACGCGGCGGCGGGCGGCTTCATGCTGCGCGAGGGGTCGGCGTCGGCGATCGGCGCCGCGCTGGCCGGGCGCACCAGCGGCGACCGCGACGTGAGCTTCAGCATCCACAACCCCGCGAGCTTGCGCGGCGTGGAGAACTTTGAGGTCTCGGCGGGCGTCGCGGCGCTGTTCGCCGGCGGCGACGCCCGCACCAGCGCCGCGCTGCCGGGGTTCACCTCCGCCGACAGCCCCTCGGAGGACGCGATCATCCCGTCGTTCGCCGTCGGCTATCGGCTGAACGACAAGCTGGTGCTGGGGCTGGCGGTCGATTCGCCGTTCGGGCTGGCGTCGGAATACGATGCGGATTTCGTCGGCTCGTTCGACGGCGTGCGCTCGGAGATGACCACGATCACCGCGACGCCGATGGTCTCCTATGATTTCACGCCGGGCTTCACGCTCGCGGGCGGGGTGATGCTCCAGTACGCCGACGCGGAGCTGCAATCGCGGGTCGGCGCCGGGCCGAACGCCATCGCCAACGTCTCCGGCGACGGGTTCGACGTGGGCTTCACGCTGGGCGCGCTGATCGAGCCGGTGGAGGGCACCGTGTTCGGCGTCAACGTGCAGAGCGGCTTCAAGCACAAGCTCGACGGCGCGTTCTCCGACAACTTCCCCGGCGTTGGCGGCCGCTCCGGCACCGCCAGTTTCGACCTGCCCGCCGTGGTCAGCGTCGGGCTGACGCAGCGCATCACCGACGACGTGCGGGCCATGGCGGAGATCGAGTTCGCCGACTGGTCGGCCTTCGACGCCATCGTGATCAAGGACAAGGCCAGCGGCGCGGTTGTCTCCAATGATGTGCAGAACTACAGCAACTCTGTGATGGTGGCTCTGGGCGGCGAATACGACGTCTCCAGCGATCTGACGCTGCGCGCAGGCTTCGCCTATGACCAGACGCCGACCGATGGGCAATTCCGCACCGTGCGCGTGCCCGACGGCAACCGCTGGTGGTTCGCGGTCGGCGCGTCCTATGAGATCACCGAAGCCATCGGCATCGACGCCAG
>CAZOZE010000124.1:0-16058 GCA_964584215.1 uncultured Rhodobacterales bacterium | reverse complement strand
GGCGAGATCACCATCGAGGAGTTCTGCCCCTGAAGCGCCTGCTCATAGGCGCGCATCGAGCGGAAGAAGGCGAAGAACTCCGGATCGCGCCCGAAGGCTTCGGCGAACACGCGGTTGCGCAGCGCGTCGGCCTCACCGCGGATCACCTCCGCCTCGCGCTTGGCCTCCGACACCAGCTCCACCGCCTGCCGGTCGGCGTTGGCGCGCACGCGCTGCGCGGCTTCCGCGCCGCGCGCCCGCTCGTCCGCCGCCTCGCGCTGCCGCTCGGCCTGCATCCGCTCGAAGGTGGCCTGCAGGTTCTGCTCCGGCAGGTCTGCGCGGCGGATGCGCACGTCCACCACATCGACGCCCAGTTCGCGCGCCGAGCGCCGCGCGTCGTCGCGGATCCGCACCATCAGCGCGGTGCGCTCATCCGAGAGCAGCGACTCCGACACCACCGAGCCGAGCACCTGACGCAGCGCCGCGTTCAGGATGCGCTCCAGCCGCTGCCGCGCCGACGCCTCGTCAAACACCGCCTGCCGGAAGCGGATGGTGTCCACGATGCGCCAGCGCGCGAAGGCGTCCACCACCAGCCGCCGGTCGTCGAGCGGCGTCACCTCAAGCTGCGAGGTCTCCAGCGGCAGGATGCGGTCCTCGAAATAGGCCACGTTCTGGATGAACGGCACCTTGAAGTAGAGGCCCGGCTCGGCGATCGGCTCGCCGCGCACCTGACCGAATTGCAGCACCAGCGCGCGCTGACGCTCATCCACGGTGAACAGCGCGTTGGCGAGCAGGAACAGCGCCAGCGCCAGCGCGCCGAGGCCGATGATGGCGAGGCGACCCTTCATCACTGGTTGCTCCCCGTCAGCTGGTTGAGCGGCAGATAGGGCACCACGCCCTGCCCGCCCGAGGTCGTGTCGTCGAGGATCACCTTGTTCATGCCGCCGAAAACGCGCTCCATGGTTTCAAGATACAGCCGCTTGCGGGTCACTTCCGGCGCGATGGCGTACTCGGCGTAGATCGCCTTGAAGCGCGACGCCTCGCCCTCCGCCTCGTTCACCGTCTGGGCGCGATAGGCCTCCGCCTCCTGCAACAGCTGCGCCGACTGGCCGCGCGCCTCGGCGAGCGCGCGGTTGGCGTAGGCCTCCGCCTGACTCTCCTGCGTGTTGCGGTCCTGGCCGGCGGCCTGCACGTCGCGGAAGCTGTCGATCACCTCGGGCGGCGGGTCGGCGCGGTCGAAGTTGACGCGCAACACATTCACCCCGGCCTCATAGCTGTCGAGGGTGCCCTGGATCAGGTCCTGCACCGTCTGACTGATCAGCGCGCGGTCGCGGTTGAGGATCGGGCTGAGGTTCGAGCGCCCGATCACTTCACGCATCGCCGATTCGCTGACCGCGCGGATCGTCTCGGTCGGTTCGGCGAGGTTGAACAGGTGATCGCCCAGATTGTTGATGTTCCAGACCACCTGAAAGTCGATATCGACGATGTTCTCGTCGCCGGTCAGCATCAGCCCGGAATCGACGCCGCGCCCGCGACCGCGCACCGCGCTGTCATAGCCGATGTCGATGATGTTCTCGCGCGTCACCGCGCTCTTCTCGTAAGTGACCACCGGGAACGGCGCGAATTGCAGGCCGGGGTCGCGGGTGGCGTAATACTGGCCGAACAGCAGCTCTACCGCCTGTTCCTCCGGCTTGACCGTGTAGAGCGACGCGAACACCCACAACGCCACGACGCCGACGCCGATGAGCGCGAAGCCGCGCTTGCCGATCGGCGGCAGGCCGCCCGGAACGCCGCCCCGGCCACCACCGCCGCCACCCATGATGACGCGCAGCTTTTCCCGGCCCTGACGCAGGATATCGTCGATGTCAGGCGGCCGGTCGCCGCCGCCGCCACCCCATGGACCGCGCCCGCCGCCCTTGCCGCCGCCCGACCCGCCGTCGGAGCCTCGGTTGCCCCAGGGGCCGCCGGAATTGTTAGACCATGGCATGTGAGATCATTCCTCCTGCGCGCGCTGGCGCGCTGGTTATAGGCGCCCTGCGCCCTCGCCGCAACGGATGCGGCCCTTCTCGCCGATGCACCCTAGGTGGCGCTGGGCGCAGCGCGTTCAAGAGGTTCGCGCGCCCGTCGCGGGTTCGGGGACCGGATCGCGCATCGTCACCAGCTCCTCCGCCGCCGTGGGGTGGACGGCCACGGTGCGGTCGAAGTCCTCCTTGGTGGCGCCCATCTTCACCGCGACGCCCGCAAGCTGGATCATCTCCGCCGCGCCATGGCCCATGATGTGCACGCCCAGCACGCGGCGGCTGTCCTTCGCGACCACCAGCTTCATCAGCATCTTCTCGTCGCGGCCCGACAGCGTGGCCGACATCGGACGAAACGCCGCGCGATAAATCTCCACCGCTCCCTCGGCGCGCGCCTGCGCCTCGGTCAGCCCCACGGCGCCGAGTTCGGGCTGCGTGAACACCGCCGTCGCCACGTCCGCATGATCGGCTCTCGTCGGATTGCCGCGAAACACCGTCTCGACGAAGGCCGCGCCCTCGCGGATCGCCACCGGGGTCAGCGCGAGGCGGTCGGTCACGTCGCCCACCGCATAGATCGAGGGCACGCAGGTCTGCGAGTAGCCGTCCACCACCACCGCGCCGCCCTTGTCGAGCGCGACGCCGACCGCCTCCAGCCCCAGCCCCGCCGTGTTCGGGCGGCGCCCGGTCGCATACATCACCGTGTCGGCCTGCAGCGTCGCGCCATCGCGCAGCGTCACCGCCAGCGCGCCGTCGCGCTTGTGGATCTCGGCCACGTCAACGCCGCAGCGCAGATCGACGCCGCGCGCGATCATCGCGGCGGAGACGTGGTCGCGCAGATCGTCGTCGAAGCCGCGCAGCACCTGCTCTCCACGGTAAAGCTGTGTGGTCTGGGCGCCCAGCCCGTTGAAGATGCCGGCGAATTCGCAGGCGATATAGCCGCCGCCGACCACGATCACCCGGCCCGGCGGATGCGGCAGGTCGAACGCCTCGTTGGAGGTGATCGCGTGATGCGCGCCGGGCGCGTCGGGCACGAACGGCGCGCCGCCGGTGGCGATCAGGATATGGCGCGCGCTCACCACCCGGTCGCTCAGCGCCAGCCGCACCTCGTGCGGCCCGGCGAGCGTCGCGCGGCACCGGTGCAGCTCCACTCCCGCCAAATCGAGGTTGCGCGCGTAAAGCCCTTCGAGCCGGGCGATCTCGCGATCCTTGGCGGCGATCAGCGCGGACCAGTCGAAGCGCGTCTCGCCGACGCGCCAGCCGAAACCCGCCGCATCCTCGAACGCATCCCTGAAGGACGACGCATAGACCAGCAGCTTCTTGGGCACACAGCCGCGGATGACGCAGGTGCCGCCGAAGCGGTGTTCCTCGGCGATCCCCACCCGCGCGCCGCCCTGCGCCGCCAGCCGCGCGGCGCGCACGCCGCCCGAGCCGCCGCCGATCACGAACAGGTCATAGTCGAAACCAGCCATCGCGCCCGCTCTCCCGCCGCGTTCAGTCGGGCCGCTCGATCACCTCGGTCGTCCCGTCGGCGTGGCCTATCACCGCAGCGTCGGCGATGTCGATGAACAGGCCCGTGTCGATAACGCCGGGAATCGTGATCAGCGCCGCCGCGAGATCGGCGGGCGCGCCGATGGCGCCGAGATGCAGATCGAAGATCATGTGGCCGCCGTCGGTGATGAAGGGCGTGTCGCGCGACAGCCGCAGCGTCACGCCGCGCGTCGCCACGTCGGCGTCCTTCAGCGCCGCCTCGACGATGGCCTTTGTGGTCTCCCAGCCGAACGGCACGATCTCGATCGGCAGCGGAAAGGCGCCCAGGGTCGCGACGCGCTTGGAGCCGTCAGCGACCACCACCATGCGGTCCGACGCCGTGGCGACGATCTTTTCCTGCAACAGCGCGCCGCCGCCGCCCTTGATCAGCGTGAGGGTCGAATCGAGCTCATCCGCGCCGTCCACGGTCAGGTCCAGCCATCCGGCCTCGTCGAGCGTGGTGAGCCGGACCTTCTCGCGCTCCGCCAGCGCGCCGGTGCGCAGCGAGGTCGGCACGCCGACCACCTTGCCCAGGCCCCCGCCGCGCACTTTCTCGCCCAGCGCCTTCACGAACCAGTCGGCGGTGGACCCGGTGCCGAGGCCGATCCGCATCCCGTCCTCGACATGATCGAGCGCGCGCAGACCTGCGGCGCGCTTGGCCAGATCGGCGTCCGACAGCGTGTGCGGCATGATCCTCTCCTCCGTCAGGCCGGTCGCCCCTCGCGCCCCGCGCCGCATCGCCATATCATGGACCTTGCGGCGTCAAAAGGGCGCCGCCGCACGCCGGAGTTGCGCATGTTCGTCAGCGTGTTCGACATCTTCAAGGTCGGCGTCGGGCCATCGAGCTCGCACACCATGGGGCCGATGACCGCCGCGGCGCGGTTTCTCGACCTGCTGCGCGACCCTGCGCGGCGCGCGCCGGGCGCGGGCGCGCCCGCGCATGTCTCGTGCCGGCTGCACGGCTCGCTCGCCTTCACCGGCAAGGGTCACGCCACCGATCGCGCGGTGATCCTGGGGCTGGCGGGGTTCACGCCGGACGCGCTCGACGCCGACCGGGCCGAGGCGGCGGAGGCGGCGGTGCGCGCCACAGGCCGGATCGCGCCGCCGGACGCGCCGGAGATGGCCTTTGCGCCGGAGACCGATCTGGTGTTCGACTACGGCCCCGCCCTGCCCGGCCACGCCAACGCGCTGACGCTGGAGGCGCGCGACGCGGACGGCGTGGTGGCGGCGCGGGAGACCTATTACTCGATCGGCGGCGGCTTCGTGCTGACCGAGCGCGATCTTGCGGCGCAGGGCGCGCCCGAGCCGCCGCTCGCCGTCGTCCCCCACCCGTTCCGCACCGCCGCCGAGATGCTGGCGATGGGCGCGGACTCCGGGCTGGGGATCGCGGCGATGAAGCGCGCCAACGAACTGCGCTTCATGGACGCCCGCGCGCTCGACGCCGGGCTCGACCGGCTGTGGGCGGTGATGCGCGCCTGCATGGAGCGCGGGCTGGCGCGCGAGGGTGAGCTTCCCGGCGGCCTGAAAGTGCGCCGCCGCGCCGCCGCGATCCGCCGCCAGCTCGAGGACGAGCGCGGCCTGAACCAGCGCGCGCCGCATGTGGTGAACGACTGGCTGGCGCTCTACGCGATGGCGGTGAACGAGGAAAACGCCGCAGGCGGCCAGGTGGTGACGGCGCCGACCAACGGCGCGGCGGGGGTGATCCCGGCGGTGATCCGCTACTACTGCGACCATATCGCGGGGGCGAACGCGGGCGGCGTGCGCGACATGCTGCTGACGGCGGGCGCGATCGGCGGGCTGATCAAGAAGAACGCCTCGATCTCGGGCGCCGAATGCGGCTGTCAGGCGGAGGTCGGCTCGGCGGCGGCGATGGCTGCGGCGGCGCTGGCGCAGGCGCTGGGCGGGACCAACGCGCAGATCGAGAACGCGGCGGAGATCGCGCTGGAGCACCATCTGGGCATGAGCTGCGACCCGGTGGCGGGGCTGGTGCAGGTTCCCTGCATCGAGCGCAACGGCCTGGGCGCGGTCAAGGCGGTGGCGGCGGCCTCGCTCGCCCTGCGCGGCGACGGCAGCCACCGTGTGCCGCTCGACGCCTGCATCGAGACCATGCGCCAGACCGGCCGCGACATGAGCGAGAAATACAAGGAGACCTCGCTGGGCGGCCTCGCCGTCAACGTGCCCAATTGCTGAAGCCGCCCGCGCCGCAGTCGGGCGATCGCGCGCTGGCGGGCGTCGGCTTCATGCTGCTGTTCGCCGCCACCGCGCCGCTGCTCGACATGTTCGCCAAGCTGGCGAGCGAATCGCCCCCCGCGCAGACCGCCTTCGCGCGCTTTGCGGCGCAGGCGGTCGCCATGGCGCTGATCCTGCGGCTGCGCGGGCGGCTGGTCGCGCCGCCGCGCGGCGAGTGGGCGCTGCACGCCGGGCGCGGCGCGCTGCTGGCGGGATCGACCGTATTCTTCTTCCTCGCGCTCACCGGACTGCCGATGGCCGAGGCGCTGGCGATCTTTTTCGTCGAGCCGCTGATCCTGACGCTGCTTTCCGGGCCGCTGCTCGGCGAGACGGTCGGCTGGCGGCGGTATCTGGCCTGCGCAGCGGGATTTTGCGGCGCGCTGCTGGTCGTCCGGCCCGGCTTCGCCGCGTTCGGGCTGCTGGCGCTGGCGCCGGTGGCGGCGGCGACGTGCTTTGCGCTCTATCTCGGGCTCACCCGGCGCCATGCGCTGCGGCTCGATCCGCTCACCATGCAGCTCTGGTCGGGCGTCGCGGGGGCTGCGCTGCTGGGCGCCGTGCTGACGCTGGGCTGGCTTGCGGACTTCCGCGCGCTTTCGCCGCGCGCGGTGGACGCGCCGACGCTGGCGCTGCTGCTGGGCGTGGGCGCGTTCGCGACCGTGGCGCATCTGGCCATCGCCGCCGCCTTCGCCCGCGCCCCCGCCTCCGTGCTGGCGCCGTTCCAGTATCTTGAGATCGTCACCGCCACGCTGGCGGGCTGGCTGGCGTTTGGCGACTTTCCCAACGCGGCGACCTGGGCGGGCGTCGCGATCATCGTCGGCGCCGGGCTGGTGGTCTTTCACCGCGAGCGGGTCGCGGCGCGGCGTCTCACGCCCGATTGACGCCGCGCTGACGGGCGCGGCGTTAGCTGAGTCCCGGCGCTGACGTGTGCTGTCGTTTTTTCCCTTCGGCAGGGGGTTCTCCCGTCCCCTTCCGCCGTCAGCGGGCGCCGCCCGGCGCGTGGTGTTGAGCGGGCGGCGCTGCTCGGGCCGGATTGCGCAGGCGTAAGCGCATCCGGCCCGCTTTTTGCGCCGCTGACGTTTCGCTGACGATGCGTCGTGATGCTGGCCCTCAGATAGTGAATCCGACGCACGCGGAGTTCGTCCCGATGCCAACGACCCTGTTTCGCCACGCCCTTCCCGACAGCCTGCGCCCCGACGCGCGCGACGTCCGGCTGCCGCGCACGCCTGCGCCGGGCTTTCGCAACATGTTCCATCATCACGAGGCGCCGGAGGCCGACCGCTGGCGCGGGCTCGGCGGCGCGGCGGACACCGAGATGATGCTCGCCGCCGTCGCTGAGCGGATCATGGGCGCGCGGCCAGCTTCCCGACCGTCGCCCTTCTCCGCCGGCTACACCTATCTTGCGCAGTTCGTCGCCCATGACCTCAAGTTCTCGACCGACGAGGCGTTCTATCCGCCGACGCAGGTGCCGAGGACCCCGCTGCGCACCCGGCGGCTGATGCTGGAGACGATCTATGGCGAGGGGCCCGACAAGGACCCCGAACTGTATGACGACGGCTATGACGCGCTTGCGCCCTATCGGCTGGCGGTCGGGCGCTTCGGCCCCTGGGTCTCCGCCGGTCAGCGCACGCTGGCGCGGCGCCGCCATGACGGCGCCTTCACCGACGCGCCGCCGCTCTGCACCGCCGATCCGCGCAACGACGAGAACCCGGTGGTGGCGCAGATCGCGGGCTTCTTCATGCGGCTGCACAACGTCGCGCTGCGCAGGCTGTCGCGTCACGGCGACCCGGCGGCGCGGTTCGAGGCGGCGCGGCGGGTGACGCAGGCGGTGTTCCGCGGCATCGTGTTCGGCGATCTGGTCCCGGTGCTGCTGCGCGACGACGTGCGCGCGGCCTATGAGGCGGGGCGGCGGCTCGACACCCCGGCGGCGGAGAGCGACGACATGCCGGTGGAGTTCACCCATGCGGTGTTCCGCGCCGGTCATGCGCTGGTGCGCCCCGACTACGCCATCGCCGACACGGTGAACGGCGGACAGGCGGTCAACGTGCGCTCGATGCTGAGCCACACCTCCAGGCGCGACCCGGACGCCTTTCGCGAGGGGCGCGGCTGGGCGCTCGAGTGGTCGCGCTTCTTCGGGCCGCAAGCGCAGGGCGCGCAGCCGTTCAGCGCGCATGTCAACGTCTTCCTGGCCGAGGCGCCGGGGCTGCTGTCGCACGAACATCCCCGCGCGCGGCGCGCCCATCTGGTGCTGCGCGATCTGGCGCGCGGCATGGACAGCGGGCCGCTGCGGGTGCAGGCGATCGCCGAGGCGCTGCGCCCCGCCTTCGCCGGTCAGCCGGGGCTGGAGCGCTGGCTGGGCTTCGACGCCTCGCATCGCGGGCGCGCGGTGCTGGACTGGATCGATCTTGACCGCACCTTGCGCGCGCATACCGCCACGCTGTGCGCCGATCCGCCGCTCTATCTGTTCGTGCTGCTGGAGGCGGCGGCGGCGGCCGATCAGGGCGGCGGCGACGGGCGACGCTTTGGCGCGGTTGGCTCCTCGCTGCTGGCCGAGCCGCTCTATGCGGCGCGCGACGGCGGCCGGGCGCGGGTCGAGGATCATCCCGACCTCGCCGACGATCTGCACGCCGTGTTCGGCGGCGCCCCCGCCCCCGTTGCGATGGCGCAGCTCATCGCGCAGCTTGTCCACGCCGCCTGACTGCTTGCAACCCGGAGAATTCACGATGCCCGTGCAGATGAACGTGATCGCCCACCAGATCGTCGGCGCCTATCTCTCGCGCCTCGCGCTGGCGCCCGAAGGCCGCCCGGCCACCGTCGCCGCCTTCATGGACGGCCTCGCCGCCTTCGCCAACGACATGCTGGGCGTGGAGGCGATGGAGGCGCAGTATGTGGAGGCGACCCGCAGCTGGCGCATCCCCGGCGTGCTGGAGATGGGCGACATCGACCGTGACGCGACCACCGCCTACGCCACCCACACCGCGCAGCAGGTGACGATCCGCCTGCCCGACCCTGACCTGCTGGCCGAGAGCCGCAACCTCGCGGTGGCGTTCGACGCCGGGCGCAGGCCGGGGCAGTTCTATGTCGATCGCTTCTACTACGACTATATCCTCGGCGGCGCCAACGCGCCCGGCAACAGCGATTTCCTCGACAGCCGCATCGCCGATTACACCTTCGCGTCGTGCCGCTGAGGATCGGCCACTGAGGATTGATCGCGCAACACCGCAGCCCCGGCTCTGCGGCGCCGCCCCTGCGGTGTTGCGACACGGCGCCCGAGCCGGCCCCGGCTCGCGGGCCGACGCGGCGACCGGCGCCGGAACCATCCCGCTTCGAAGGCCGCCCGGTCAGCCGCCGAGCACCGCGCGCAGCGTCGCGGTCAGCGTGTCGCGGCGGGCGGGGTCGGCCAGCGGCGGCGCTTCGGTGAACCACGCCGCCAGGTCCGCGTCGCAGGGCGACGCCTTGCCGCGCCAGCGCCCGCGCAACCACGCGGCGTAAGCCGACCAGGCCGCCCGCGCCTCCTGCTCCCGGCCCAGCATCGCCAGCGCCGCGACCTCGTAGCCGCCGGTCAGCGGAATGGCGTTGTCGGCCTTGCGCGCCGCCGCCACCGCCCCGTCAAGATCGCCAGACCACAGCGCCACCGACACGCGATAGCCCCAGTGCAGCCGCGCCGCGCCCAGATCGAGGTCGAGCGACGCCTGCGCCATCTCGCGCGCCTGCGCCAGCGCGCCGCAATTGGCCAGCGCGTCCGCCGCCGAGGCCAGCGTGCGCGGGTTGGTGGGGTTGTTCTCGCAGGCCGCCAGCAGCGCCGCCTTCGCCTCCTCCGTCCGCCCGCTCATCGCCAGCGACCAGCCGAGGCAAAGCTGGTGCTCGCTGTCGAGCGGGTCCGCCTCCACCGCCGCCTGCGCCAGCCGCACGGCGTCGGTCTCGCCCGGCTTCGGCGGGCGCAGGCCGGGAAACACGATGTGGCTGGAGTTGATCAGCTTGACCAGACCGACCTTGGCGCGCACGAAATCCGGTTCGACGCGCAGGATGTCGCGAAAGATCGCCTCGGCGTGGCGGTCGTCCTCGGGCGTCCATTTCGTCAGCAGATCGCGCGCCTTCAGGAGCTTGTCATACAGCGGCAGCGACACGTCGGCGACGCGCGCCTGCCGCGCCAGCCGGTCGCCGGGAATGCGCACGTCCAGCGCGGCGGCGATGCGGCGCGTGGTGCTGCGGCAGGTCTCGAACCAGCTGTCGAGGCCCAGATCCACGTCCTGCTGGCCCCAGATGAAGCGACGCGCCGCGCTTTCCTTCAGCGTTACGTTGATGCGCACGCCGTCGCGGCTGGGATAGGCGACGCCGTCGATCTCATAGACGCCGTCGGCCTGCGGCGCGGCGCCGCCCGGGCCCGGCTCGATCACCACCCAGTCGCGATAGGGCGTCAGCGTGGCGATCAGGTCCTGACGGAAACCGCGCACCAGATAACCGAAATTCTCATCCACGCCGTCCAGCCGGAACGCGCCCATGCTGAGCGTCAGGTTGGGCCGGGCGACCGGCTGTGCGGCGGGCGCGGCCTCCAGCGACTTGAGTTCGACCGCCAGCGCCTGCGTCTCGGGCGACGGCTCGGCGGCGTAGTCCTCCTCCAGCAGATCCCAAAGCTGGGCGTAGCGCCTGAGCGCCGCGCGCACGTCGCCGCGGCCTGCGTCGCTCTGCATCAGGCGGCGGCAGGCGGGTTCGTGCGCAGGGTCGAGCGCGGTCAGCGCCATCGCCCAGGCCCGCGCCTGCGCATCGTCCGCCGCGTCGGCCATCCGCGCCTCCAGCGCCGCCGTCAGCCGGGCGATCAGCGCGGCGCGGCGGGCGGCCAGCCACTCGCCGAATACCGGATCGACATCCTCCAGCCCCGGCAGGATCGCGTCGCCAAGGCCTGCCCAGTCAACGCCCTCGGGCGGCGCGTCGGCGGTCTCGAGCGACTCGATCAGCTCGATCAAGTCGATGCGCAGCCCGTCGCCGTTCAGCGCCACCTCGTTGCGGCGCACGTCCACCAGCGCCTCGCCGTCGGCGCCCAGCGCGCGGCGCAGGTCGTGCAGGGTCTGGCGCAGAGACTGCCGCGCCTGATCGCCCGCCCGCTCGCTCCACAGCGCATAGGCGAGCCGCTCACGCGGCTGCAGCGACGGCGCCGACAGCGCCAGATGGGCGACCATCGCCTGCGCCTTGCGGTTTCGCAGATCCACAGCGCGCCCGCTGACCGAAAGCGCGAAGCCGCCGATCACCCGAAGGAGGTGTCCGGGCGTCTGTTCTCCTGCGTCAGCCACGCGCCTGCTCACCCCTCCACCGCAACAGCGCCGCAAGACGGCGACGCACTCACTCATGACATTTCACTTACCGCGTCGCGAGACCAAAACATACCGTCTTGACGACCGCGACGCCAAGATCGGCGCGCGGCAGCGGCGTGGCGCGGGCGGGAAATCCGGCGGCGGCGAGACGCGCGAGCGATTGCGCCAGCGACGCGGCCCCCGGCGCGCGCCCGACCGGCCGCGCCGCCGACACGCGCGGCTGCTGCGGCGACGACGACGCGCCCCGGGCGGCGGCGAGCGCGGCGCCGGTCTCGGCGGCGATCATCTCGCGCAGCGCCGCCAACGCCGCCTGCGCCGCGCTGACGCCCGCCGCGACGCCCTCGCCGGAAGCCGAGCGCGCGACCGCCACCGGCGGCCCGGCGCCGCGATCTATCCGCGCCAGCCAGACGCGCGCCGCATCGGCCCCCGCCTGCGCCAGCGCCGCCGCCGCCGCCTGCGCCGCGCGCCCGCCCGGCGCCGCCGCCCGGCCGTCGGCGCGCCAGCGGGCCGCCGCGTCGCGCTCGAACAACTCCAGCAGCGCCGCGCGCCGCGCCCCGGCCGGCGTGCGCCCCGCCGCGCAGCCCAGGCTCAGCGGCGGGCCGCCCGCCCCCACGCCGTCGCGCAGCGCCAGCGGCGCGGGCAGCAGGCAGGGCGCGCCATCGGGCAGGCGCGCGGCGCGCACCCATTCCAGCGGCGACGTCGCGTCCAGCCCGCGCGCCGCCGCCGCCGCCAGCTCCGCGTCGCTCAAGCCATGGCCCGCAGGCGGCGCCGTCAGCGACCCGCGCGCCGCGATGTCGCCCGCGCGCGGCGCCTGCGCCAGAACCTCCGCCGCCTCGCCCAGACAGGCCGCCAGCGCCGCGCGCCGCGAGAAACCCGCGCCGGTCACGCTGAGCGGCGCGCCTGCGCCCTGAGCCAGCAAACCGCCGATCACCACCGCGCCCGGCGCCGTCGGCGCGGGAAGGCGGAACAGCGCGCTCAGCCGCGGCCCCAGCCCGGCCAGCGCGCGCAGATCGGCGTCCGCCGCCCCCGCCCAGCCGAGCAGCGCGGCAGGATTCCGAAAATCGAGGTGCTCCACGCCGCCAGTCCGCACACGCGCCCCCGCCATCCGCCGCGCGCCAGAGAACCCCGGCGCGGCGGTTTGCGCAAGCCGCGCTCAGCGCTCCAGGCGCAGTTGCTCGATCAGCTGGGCGGGCGGGTCTTCGGTCAGCTTGACCGCCTTGAACGCGCCCTTGGCGCCCAGGCGACAGCGTCCGATCACGGTGCGGCCCTGCGAACTGCTCATCACCAGCTCCAGCTCGTCCACCGCGTTGCGCCCCAGCGGCAGCACATCGCCGACCTTCATCGCCGACAGCGCGGCGAGCGAGACCTTCTGGCTGTCGATCACCGCATCGACCAGCAGCCCCGCCTTCATCAGGCTGTGGCGCAGGTGACGCTCCCACAGGTCCGAGTTCAGCGTCGAGGGCGAGCCGAAGTGCTGCATCAGATCGACCTTGATCGAATCGACCACCGACAACGGCAACACCAGTTCGAAGAACCCGTTGCGGGTCGATTCGCCCACCTCCACCCGCTGGTTGATGATCATCACCTCCGAGCGTTCGGGGGCGATGTTGGCCATTTGCGGCGTGGTCTCGAACCGGGAGCAGCGCATGACGCCCAGCGACTTTCCCCGGCACACCGTCGCCACGGCGGCGTCGAACGCGTCCAGCACCGCGTCGGCGAAGCGGCCGCACATGGCGAGGTCGATCAGCGTCGGCAAACGGTCGGGATAGGAGCTGTCGATCGCGCTGTCGCCGCCCAGCGACAGGTCGATGATGTGGCTGACGAGTTCGGCGTCGATATGGAACGCGGCGGCGTTGGCGACGCCGTTGACCTCCAGCACCCCCAGCACCGAAGGCGTCGGCAGACCGCGCAGATAGCGCCCGGCGCGGATCACCGCGCTGGCCTCGGTCTTGACGTCGGCCAGCGTGTTGAACAGCGCGCGCACCCGCGCGGCGGTCTCGCGCGCGTGGGTGGCGGCGAGCACGCTGAGCTTGGGATAGGAGGAGACCGAGACGCGCGACTGCTCGATCTTCCGGCGCAGGATCGCGTTGGTGGACATGGCCGCTCCGCACTCGAATACACCGCGCGACCTTGGCGGCGCCGCCTTGCCAACGCGTTAACCGCTTCCCGCCATGAACGTTTTGTCAACCTCGCGGCGGCAGCGTCGCGCCGTGACCCCCCCTGTGAGAGGCGCTGCGCGCAATGGCCGGTAACGCGCCGAATGTCATCATCAAGAAGATCAAGAAGGTTCAGGGCGGCGGTCACCACGGCGGCGCGTGGAAGGTGGCCTACGCCGACTTCGTGACCGCGATGATGGCGTTCTTTCTGCTGATGTGGCTGCTCAACGCCACCAGCGAGGACACCAGAAAGGGCCTCGCCGACTATTTCGACAACCGAATCCCCGTCGCCCAGATCTCCGGCGGCGGGACCAGCGCGTTCAGCGGCGACTCCGTCACCGTCAAGGGCAAGAAGGCCGAAAGCGGCAAGGAGGAGGAGTCCCGCCCCACCGGCGGCGCGGCGGGCGTCGCCGACGCGCAGGCGCAGGCCGAGGCCGCTGCGGGCGGCGAGGCGACCGAGGCGCGCGCGCTCAAGATGATCGAGGCGGCGTTCCAGTCGCTCAGCGGCGAGAGCGACGCCGAGCAGGAGATGCTGCGCCACATCCGCACCCGCGTCACCCGCGACGGGCTGGTGATCGACATCTTCGACACCGACGGCGCGCCGCTGTTCGAGCGCGGCTCCTCCACCCCGACGCCGATGCTGCGCGCGCTGGTGGAGGTGGTGGCGAGCGTGGCGCAACTGGTGACCAACGACATCTCGCTGACCGGCCACACCGACGCCGCCGCTTTCGACAGGGGCGGCGACGACGGCAACTGGAAGCTGTCCGCCGACCGCGCCGACACCGCGCGGCGGCTGATGACCGGCGCGGGGCTGGACGCGGCGCGCATCGCCGAGGTCTCCGGCAAGGCCGCCACCCAGCCGCTGGCCGAAGACCCGCTCGACCCGCGCAACCGCCGCGTCGAGATCACCCTGCTGCGCGGGCGGGGCGGCGTCTCGACCGCCAGCGCGGCTGTGCAGCACGCAGGGCCGCCCGCCGCCGCGAAGACCGGCGAGACGGCGCCGCCAGCCGCCGATTCGGGGCATTAGCGCCTCGTTAAGCCCGCGCGCGCATGGTCGGTCCAGGTTGCGTATCCCAGAAAGGGCGAAGGCATGGGTATTTCATCGGCGCTGAACGCGGGCGTGATGGGTCTGAACGTGAACGCGAGCAAGCTGTCCACGATCTCGGACAACATCGCCAACTCCGAGACCAAGGGCTACAAGCGCGCCAGCGTCGAGTTCTCGTCGCTGGTGCTGACCGAGCGCGTCACCAGCTATGACGCTGGCGGCGTGCGCGCGACGCCGGTGCGCGAGGTGGACAACCGCGGCGCGATTCTCTCGACCCGCAACGCCACCGACCTCGCCATCGGCGGCTCCGGCTTCTTTCCCGTGACCGATGTCGCCAACCTCGACGACGGCGGCGCCCCGCCGCTGAAGCTGATCACCACCGGCTCGTTCCGCCCCGACGCCGACGGCGTGCTGACCACGCCGACCGGCTTTGCGCTGCTGGGTTGGGCCGCCGACCCCGACGGCACGGTGACGCCGCCCAACCGCGAAGGCACGGCGGGGCTGGTCCCCGTAAAGATCGAGAACCTCGCGCTCGCCGCCGACCCGACCACCACCATCGGCCTGTCGGTCAACCTGCCGGCCGGGGCCACCGCCTTCGGCGAGCCGGCGCAAACGCTGAGCCTGCCGGTAGAGTATTTCGACACGCTGGGCGGCGCCACCACGCTGACGGCGCAGTTCACCTCGCAGCCCGCCGCCGCGGCGGGCCCCAACAGCAACGCCTGGCGGCTGGCGTTCACCGACAGCGCCACCGGCCCCGGCGCGATCTTCGAGGCCGACGTGGTGTTCGACGCGACCCCCGGCAACGGCGGCGAACTGCTGAGCCTGACCCAGGTGACGCCCGTCGGACCTGCGCTTTACGATCCGCTGACCGGCGACATCGCGCTGACCGTGTTCGGCGCGCAGCCGATCTCGGTGAACGTGGGCGCGCTGGGCACGACCTCGGGGCTGCAGCAGCTCGATACGGATTTCACGCCGATCAACATCGCCAAGACCGGCTCGCCCGCCTCCACCCTGTCGGGCATCGCGATCAACGACCGGGGCTTTCTGGAGGCGATCTTCGACAGCGGCTTCCGCCGCACCCTGTTCCAGATCCCGGTCGGCGCGATGCAGAACCCCAACGGGATGCGCGCGCTCGACGGTCAGGCGTTCGCGATCACGCGCGAAAGCGGGCCGATCTATTTCTACGATGCGGGGTCGGGCCCGACCGGCACGGTCATCAGTTCGGCCCTGGAAGAATCCACCACCGATGTCGCCGAGGAGCTGACGCAGCTGATCAAGACCCAGCGCGCCTATTCCTCGAACGCCAAGATCATCCAGACCGTGGATGAAATGCTGCAGGAGACGACCAACCTGAAACGGTGACCGGCAAGGGCCGGACGCCCTAACCTGAACGGATGCCGCCATGAGCATCAAGAGCGCATTATCGAACGCCTACACCGGCCTGTCGGCCAACAGCCGACTGGCCGAAATCGTTTCGCGCAACGTGGCCAACGCCGCGACCGAAGGCTATGCGGCGCGCAGCCTTGCGCTGGGCAATCGCGTGATCGTCGATGCGGGCGCCGGGGTCACGGTGAACGGCCCGGTGCGCGCCGGCGACGCGCTGCTGACCGCCGACCGCCGCCGCGCCGACGCGCGCGCGGGCGGCCAGAGCGACACGGCGGCCTCCCTGCGCGCCGTCTCGGACCTGCTGAACCCGAAGAACGCCGCCGATTCGCTGGCGGCGCAATACGCCGATTTCGAAAACGCGCTGAAGAAACTCGCCGACACGCCGGAATCCGCCACCATCCAGGCGAATGTC